>JAGMCN010000001.1 GCA_023129235.1 Caldifarciminota bacterium
AGATGGACAATTGCTTATAAATATCCTGCATCACAAGAGACAACAAAACTTGAAGATATAATTTTGCAAGTCGGGAGGATAGGAACCATAACTCCTGTGGCAGTCCTTACCCCCGTAAATATTGGAGGAGTTACAGTTTCCAGAGCCACCTTGCATAACGCAGATGAAATTGCTCGCAAAGATATAAGAGTGGGCGACACCGTATTTGTGGAAAGAAGCGGTGAAGTCATTCCTGAAATTATTAAACCTGTTATAGAAAAACGCACAGGCAAAGAGAAAATCTTTAAAATGCCAGAGAACTGTCCTGCATGCGGAAGTAAGATTGTGAGGCAGGGAGGAGAAGTAGCATGGAGATGCGAAAACTTGCAGTGTCCCCCTCAGGTGCAACGCAGGATAGGACATTTTGTGTCAAGGAATGCTATGGATATAGAAGGACTTGGCGGAAAAGTGATTGCCCAGCTTATTGATGCAGGACTTATTGATGATTTCGCTGACCTTTATGAACTTAAGAGAGAGAAACTTTTAAAGCTTGAGCGGATGGCAGATAAGTCTGTTGATAATTTACTTCGTGCAATTGAGGAATCCAAGAATCGTGAGTTCTTCAGGGCTCTTTTTGCCATAGGGATAAGGTATGTGGGAATTCATGCTGCGAAGTTGCTTGCAGACCATTTCCCGAGTATAGACAAATTAAAGGAAGCTGGGCTTGAGGAAATAAATGCAATTTCTGAGATAGGACCCGTGATTGCTAGGTCTGTTGTAGAGTTTTTTGAGAATCCTAAAAACCTAAAAATTATAGAAAGATTAAAAAAAGCAGGTGTCTGTTTAGTAGGGACTCCGCCAGAGGCGGAGTCCCTACCATTAAGTGGCAAGACATTTGTATTAACTGGAAATCTTGCTGGTTTCTCAAGAATTGAGGCAACAGAACTTATAGAATCTCTAGGTGGGAGAATAAGCTCATCTGTTTCAAAGAATACTGATTATGTGGTAGCAGGTGAATCCCCTGGAAGCAAGTATGACAAAGCCCAAAAGCTTGGCGTCCCAATTATTAATGAGGAAGAATTTAAAAAATTCCTCAAATCTGCAGAATAACACAGAACTTCACTGTCTTATGGATAATTGATGGGGGATGAACCCCCGGTTTTCTACTTGACAATTTAGGTAAATGGAGACAGTTAATATAAAAGCGTATGTTTAAAATAAGATTACTCGCAATGTGCATTTTATTTGTTGTTACATTAGTTGCTGGGACAGTAAAAGGTGATTTTCGGGTAAATGCTGATACAGGCACTGCCGCACAAAGAGCCCCTGCAATGGCAATGAATGGATTAGGTAATTTTGTAATAGTATGGATGGATGAGCGTGAAGATACTGGAGACATATATTGCCAAATGTATGACTCTCTGGGTAATCCTCAGGGAATAAATTTTAAGGTTAATGACGATACAGGAAGTGCATCACAGGGTTCTCCTTCAGTAGCAATGAATGATTCTGGGTTTGTAGTAAGTTGGACAGATTCTCGCAATGATACAACTAACATTTACGCACAACGATATGATAATTTGGGAACCTCATTAGACAGCAATTTTAGAGTGAATGATACATCATCATCGCTTTGGTATTCGAGTCCTTCTATTGGAATACATAAGAACGGAAGGTTTGTGATTACATGGTCTAGTGAAACGATTAGCGGGAATGGAATAAAAGGGCAAATGTATAATAAATCAGGTATACCAGAAGGAGCAAATTTTATTATAGGATCCTGCGGTATGGACATATCCCATTCCTCAGTTAGTTGGGGTAGTTATCCCAACTTTGTAGTTATTTGGCGTTCTATCTGGTATTGGAGTTCTACTACGTACGGGATGGATATAGAGGGGGAAAGATTTGATTCCTTAGGAACCCAAATAGGGAGAATTGGGGTAGCATCAGAGTTTCAAGAAGAGAGTTTCGCTTGTCCTTTAGTAGCTACGGATAATTCAGGAGAATTTATAGTTGTATGGCATGCTCTACGAGGGGAATTCGCTCGTTCATTCAGTGATTCTGGAACTCCACAGTGTGCAGCATTTCTGGTTGATTCAGGTATCAGCTCAGCATGTGTTGCGATGGATGATTCAGGAAAGTTTATTGTTGTGTGGAACGATAAGAGGTATGGAAAATCAAATGTGTTTGCACAGAAGTATTACAATGATAGCTTGCCCTATGGTGAAGCAGTAAGAATTAATAATGAAGATACTTGTTCTCATATATGTGGACGGCAATCTGTGGTAATAAATGATAGTGTCTGTGGATTTGTGTGGATGGACAACAGAAATGGGAATTGGGATATATATGCAAGACTTATGAATTGGAGATTATTCGGAGTTGAAGAAAAGTCAAAAGTTAAGACCCAAATCTCAAAATTAAGAGTTTATCCAAATCCATCTTATGGAAGATTTTATGTTAATTTTATGATACCAAATTCTGGTGAGGTCTCATTAAAATTATATGATGTATCAGGAAGATTAGTTAAGGAAATTATGAATGGATATAAGGAAAAAGGGATACATTCAATTAATTATGAAGGAAGTGTAAAATCGGGGGTATATTTTTTAAAGACTGATACAAATAAAGTGCATAAATTAATCATAGTAAAATAGAAATTCCTTCCTGCTTTTTTTCTGTGAAGTTTTGTGGCTAATAGATAAGATTATTTCGTGGACATACGGGGGATAATGACTTCTTTGCCTTTATATTGACCGCAATTGTAGCATCTGGTATGAGGTAATATCAGAGTTTTACAGTTAGGGCAGGGAATAAGATTTGGCATTGTTGCTTTCCAGTGAGTTCTGCGTTTTCTTCCCCGTGTTTTTGACTGTCTACGTTTTTGAACTGCCATTTTATGTATTAATCTTGCTTAGACTTTGATATTAATGCTTTTATTTTTGATGTCAAGCTTTTTTACTGAAACTTAATATTTCCAAGAGAAGTTTTGCTCCTAATACTAAGTCCTGTGTTTTAATGAATTCCTCTTTTGTATGCACTTTTTGCATTCCCGTTCCAATCACACAGGTAGGAATCCCTTTCTCATTGAATATATTTGCATCTGAGCCTCCGCCTCCCTTTTCTGTCTGGATGTCAAGTCCTATTCGCTTGCCTGCTTCAATTGCTCTCTGAACCACAGGAGATTCAACAGGGAGATTAAACCTATTATATTCGCGGCTTACCTTTTCTTTTATAGTTGCAACGAGTAATTTCCCGTCAACTGTTTTCTCGCTTTCTTGTGCTACATCTTTAAAGGCATTGATAATGCGATTAGTTTCTTGCTCAAGTTTTTCCTCTTTATGACTTCTCGCTTCTCCTTCAAGCTCGGCATAACCAGCTACGATATTTGTGGCTGTCCCACCTTTAATTTTGCCAATGTTTGAGGTCGTTTCCTCGTCTATCCTCCCAAGCTTTAGGCGGGATATTGCTTTTCCTGCAAGCTCAATTGCAGATATTCCTTGCTCTGGTGATGCTCCGGCATGAGATTCTACTCCATAAATTTTTATATAAATCTTGTTATGCGAAGGAGCGGATGTGGTGACCCTATATACATTGTGGGTATCCAAAGAATAGCCATATTTTGCGTGCAGGAGAGAATAATCCAAATTCTTTACCCCAAGAAGGCCTATTTCCTCAGAAAGAGTAAAAACCACTTCAATTGGGGGATGAGATATTTTCTCATCAATTAAGACTCTCGAAACCTCAAGTATAATTGCAATTCCAGACTTGTCATCTGCTCCAAGAATCGTTGTCCCATCACTTTTTATTATTCCATCCTCAAGTGTCGGTTTTATATTAATTCCAGGAGTTACAGTATCAAGATGAGCATTAAGTAAGATGGCAGGAAGATTATTGTCGCCATCTATTTTTGCAATAATATTTGAGCCGTCAGAGCCGATTTTTTCTCCTGTTTTGTCTAAAAAGACTTGAGCTCCGAGCCCACGAAGTTTTTCTGCAACGATATTGCAAAATTTTCCTTCCTTTGAGGATTCGCTCCCGACTTTTACGAACTCAAGAAATTCATCCACCAGTCTCTTTTCTTGAATCATAATAACCTCCAATTATTTCCATCATATATAAGTTTATAGACTCCTTTCTCTGCCTGAACCACAAAAAGTCTTTTTCTTTTGTGGGTTAAAGAATCTTCTATGAGTTTTTCGCTAATAACTTTTTTTATCTGCTGTTCCTCGCCATTTATGGTAATTGTGGACGGCTTTTCTTCTCCTTTGTAGCCCGAATACCATTTTACTTCCATAATGTAATCTTAAGATAATTAGTTTTTAAGTCAACTAAAATCTATGAGGTTATTAAACATAGCAGGATTGGTTTTTTCTTGACAAGAAGATATTCTGTATTATATCAAGTGAAGGAGGAAAATATGGATGGAAGAGAAAAAATGGAAGGCAAGGGACAACGGATAAATATAGAACTTCCTGATGAGGCGGGACAGGGAATTTATTCCAATTTTGCTATTGTTTCACATTCACCGAGTGAGTTTGTAGTTGACTTCACTCGCATAATGCCCGGGCTCAAAAAAGCAAAGGTCTATTCCAGAATCATCTTAGCTCCCCAGCATGCGAAATTACTTATGCGAACCCTTAAAGAAAACATTGAGAAATACGAAAAGAAATTTGGTGATATAAAAATTGAGCAGGAACCACCAAAAGAAATAGGGTTTTAAATCGCGAATTGTGAATCGTAATGCGTGAATCGTAGCTAGTTCTATTTTATGAGATTAAAAAGACTCCAAGAAATCATAAAAGTTCTTGAAGAGAGCGACATTGAAGAGCTTGAGATAAAAGGACTTTTCCGCAGCGTGCGTGTGTCAAAAAAAGCAACTACAAGGGTTATTCCTACAACAAAAGATTCTCCACGAGGTCAAAAAGAAATAATTATTGAGAAAAAGCAGAAAGATGAGGATATTCATAGAGATGAAGGTGTAAGCATAAAAGCTCCAATGGTAGGCACTTTTTATAATTCCTCTTCACCAGAAACTCCTCCATATGTAGAGGTTGGAGATAAAGTTACTGTGGGTAAGGCAGTTTGCATAATTGAGGCAATGAAGGTAATGAATGAGATAGAATCTGATGTATCCGGAACGATAGTTGAAGTTCTTGTAAAAAACGAAGAGGCAGTGGAATACGGGCAACCTCTTTTCCTTGTGGAGCCAGAGTAAAATTCAAAGATTAGAAGATTAAAGATTGAAAGATTGGCGATAAATCTGTAATCTTTGAATCTTCTATCTTGTAATTCTCTATAGATGTTAAAGAAAATCTTGATAGCGAATCGTGGAGAGATAGCTATCCGAATAATAAGAGCCTGCAAAGAATTAGGCATTGAAACAGTAGCTATTTACTCTGAGGCAGATTCAAATTCCCTACACACAAAATTTGCTGATGAGGCAGTTTGTATTGGACCTCCAGCACCTAAAGAATCTTATCTTTCTATCCCCCGGATTTTGAGTGCTTGTGAAGTAACCGGAGTCGAGGGAGTGCATCCCGGGTATGGCTTTTTAGCCGAAAACCCGAAGTTTGCCGAGATTTGCGAGGAGAATGGGTTTAAATTCATAGGTCCTTCGCCAGAGGCAATCTTTGCAGTTGGAGATAAAACGAATGCCCGTGAGTCAGCCAAAAAGGCAGGGATTCCTGTAATTCCAGGGAGCAATTCAGGGATTAGTTCAGTAGATGAAGCAAAGAAGATAGGAGAAGAATTTGGGTATCCAGTAATAATAAAAGCGGTGCTTGGTGGAGGTGGACGAGGGATGCGAATTGTGAATAATCCGGAAGAATTGGAGAAATCAATTACAGTTGCAAAGCACGAAGCAAAAGGAGCTTTTGGGGAAGAGAAAGTGTATATTGAGAAGTATCTTGAGAAGCCAAGACATATTGAGGTTCAGATACTCGCAGATGAATATAATAATATTGTATGGCTGGGTGAGCGTGAATGCTCTATCCAGCGCAGGCATCAAAAGCTTATAGAAGAAGCTCCGTCTCCCGGCATCACATCAGAACAACGAGAGAAAATAGGGGAACAGGCTGTAGCTGTGATGCATGCAATTGGGTATAGTTCAGCGGGAACGGTAGAATTCTTGCTTGAGGATAACAATTTTTATTTTCTTGAGATAAATGCAAGGGTTCAAGTTGAGCACCCCGTTACTGAAATGGTAACAGGAATAGATATAATAAAAGAACAACTGCGGATTGCAGGAGGTGAAAAGCTTAAATTTAATCAAAAGGATATTCATATTAAAGGTCACGCAATTGAGTGTAGAATAAATGCTGAAGACCCGAACAATAACTTCATACCTTCACCTGGGAAGATTGAATCACTCTATATTCCCGGAGGTCTGGGGGTAAGGGTTGACACACATATATATGGGGAGTACAAGATTCCACCCAATTATGATTCTTTAATAGCAAAGTTAATTGCATATGGAGAGACAAGGGCGCAATGTATAGCAATAATTGAGCGAGCATTATCTGAATTTTTAGTAGATGGGATACACACTACTATTCCATTTCATCAAAGTATAATTAAAGATGAGAGATTCAGGAGAGGAGACCTCCATACTCACTTTATACAATCTTAACGAGTCGGAAACCTCTGTCTGGAACTTTGTCTAACATATCTGCGGAATTCTGTCCATCTTGGAGTAGGCCATTTAAGTAGAATATGACCTTTGTAGAGCCGAATTTTTCTTTTCTTCAGAGCATACTTTTCCCAGTAAAAATCATCAATTGTGATATTATACAGGGCGGGTTCTTTTCCTCTTAAAGTAATTATTTGGGAAGTAAACTCTTTTCTGAATGCCTCAAGATTCTCTCCTTCTTTGACCCCGGCATATATTAAAAAGGTTTTGACTGCCTCATCAATAGCTTCATTTCTTGCCTCTTTTTTAGTTCTTTTATAGTTGCTTACACCTGTGAAATACATAAAGTTCTCTCCTTCGGTAACAGATTTCTTTGCCCACCCCGGTTTTGCAGGATAGGTGCCTGTTATAAAGAGAATTTGCTCTTTGTTGCTTGAACAAGAAGATACAAGACAGAAGACAGAAAACAGGAAACAGAAGGCAGGATATAGGAAATTTCTGTTCCCTGGACTCTGTATTCTGTGTTGCCTATCGGTGCCCCTTTGTAGGTTCGTAGCACCTAACTGGACGGGGTCTGACTTCTGTATTCTAAATTTTGTCATCTGGTATTAAATTAAGGGAGACACAGATAAAAGCTCAAAAATCAAATCTAATCCCGAAACTTCGGGATGCATTTTGAGTTTTGTCGAGTGTGTCTCCCCCAATTTTATTATTTAACAGCGTCTTTCAGTTTGGCTCCGGCTTGGAACTTAGGAACCTTCTTTGCAGGAACATTAATTGGCGTGCCAGTTCTTGGGTTTCTCGCCTTTCTGGAAGCACGTTTCCTGACTGAAAAGGTGCCAAATCCTACGAGAGTAACTTTGTCGCCTTTTGAAAGAGCATTACTTACACCACCCATAAATGCGTTAATAGCACATTCTGCGGCTTTCTTTGTAATGCCGGCATCCGAAGCGACTTTAGAAACGAGATCTGCCTTCTTCATTTTAAATCACCTCCTTTATTTTCATAATTTATTTATTACAAGTCC
>JAGMCN010000010.1 GCA_023129235.1 Caldifarciminota bacterium
TTGACATATTGTGGGAATTTAGATAATTTTCCACAGGATGTATGGGAAAACAAGAATTTTTCATTTTGTCAGGGTAATATTCTGGATAGGGATTTAGTTTTCAATTTGATGAAGGACCAGGATGAAGTAGTCCATTTTGCTGCTTTTACTCATATAGACCGCTCAATTGATATTTCTGACCCGTTCATTGATACAGACTTTAAAGGGACACATATTTTGCTTGAGGCAATAAGAGAATATCCAGTTCGCCGATTTGTGCATATATCAACATCAGAGGTTTATGGAAGTGCTCAAAAAGTTCCAATGGATGAATCTCATCCGCTTGACCCTCAATCTCCTTATGCAGCGGCTAAAGCTGGTGCTGATAGACTTGTATATTCGTATTTCTTGACTTACGGGCTTCCAGTAGTGATTATTCGTCCATTTAATGCTTATGGTCCTAATCAGTATCCGGAGAAACTAATTCCCTTTTTCATAACGAATACGATTTTGGATAAGAATTTATTGATTTATGGAGATGGCAAAAACACAAGAGATTGGACTTATGTCAAGGATTGTGTTCGTGGGATATGGAAAGTGCTTCAGGCTCCGGGTATAGAAGGAGAAGTAATAAATTTGGGTTCAGGGGAAGAAGTAGATGTAGTTGGTGTAGCGGAAGTTATACTGGAGGAGTTAGAAGTGAAAAGTGAAAAGTTAAAAGGTTCAAGGGTTAAAAGGTTCAAGGGTTCTAAAATGGAATTTATTGGAGACCGTCCGGGGCATGTAAAAAGATTAATTGCATCCTATGATAAAGCTAAAAATTTTCTTGATTGGCATCCTGAAATTGAATTTGAGGAAGGACTTAAGCGAACCATCTCATGGTATATAGATAATACAGAATGGTGGGGGAAGATAAGAGAAAAGTCAGAATTTAAGAACTTTGAGAAGTTGTGGTATGATAAGTTAAAAGTGAAAAGTGAAAAGGTTAAAGTTTAAAGGTTGGAAGAATTAAAATGATTGTATTATTATTTTTATTAATGGTACCTCCTGTTCCTGAGGATTATAGACTGCAGATAGGAGACGAAATAGCAGTAACTGTATCAGGAAAGATGAATTTCACTTATTCTCAGAAGATTTCGCCTGAAGGTAATGTTTTTATTCAATCAGGTGGATTAGCTTTATGGAGTCCAGGGGCAGGAGAAATTGTTCCAGCCGGTGCAACAGTTTTAGGAATAGTGAAAGTGCTTAACCTTACATTAGAAGAAGCAACAGAAGTAGCAAAAAAAGAATTCCGTAAGTATTTTAAGAATATAAATGTTTCTATAACACTTATGGGATTTGACGATGTTGTATATGTGGAGGGTGCGGTTGTAGCTCCGAGGTCGTATCCATTTTTCCCAGGAAGGACAGCAAGAGATTATATAGGATTAGCAGGTGGACCACTCAAGTCGGGCAATCTTAAAGATATGAAAATTATAATTCCTGGGAATAAAGTTATTAATGGTGATTTAGATGCTGTTCCACCAAGAAATTCTGTGATAAAAGTGCCTCAGAGCAAGATTTACGATTGGAAAGACTATGTTGCAATCTTGGGTGGTATTTCATCAATTGTATATTTTATTACCTTGGCAAAAAATACATGGGGGGAGCCAAAATAATAGGAAAGTGAGGATGCTGAATGGAGAATAAATACGGCACAAGAGATTATATTCGTGTATTGGTGAAGTGGAGAAGGCTTATTTTCTGGGATGTATTTGTTGTTATTTCAGCTGCTATAGCTATTTCTCTTATCCTTACAGAGAAATATACATCTCGTGCTTCTCTTTTACCTCCTCTTCCTGGAACAGAGTTTTTAGGGAGTGACGTAACAGGTGCTTTAGCAGGGTTTGGACTTAGAGGGGCTCTTGGGATGTCTACTCCTTCTGATTTATTTGCAAAAATTTTAGAATCAGAAAAAGTAAAAGATAAAGTTATTGAGGAGTGTGATTTAAGAAAAGTTTATAAAGCAAAGACAATAAGAGCAGCCTATAGTATACTTGATGAAAATACGGGTATATCGGTAAGTCCTGAGGGTATAATTATTATAGCGACGACCTCAGAATCTCCTCTTCTTGCAAAACGTATGGCAGATTCATATATAAAAGGTCTGGATGAGATAAACAGAGATTTAGTTATGAGTATAGGAAAACGTAATCGCATCTTTCTTGAAGGTAGGTTAGAAGAAGTGAGGGAGAATCTTAAATTAGCGGAGGAGTCTCTGAAAAAATTTCAAGAGAAGCATAAAACCATATCAATAAAAGATGAGATATTTCCTGTTCTTGCATCAATAAGTGAACTAAGGGCTAAGATTCTTGCTAATGAAGTCCGATTAGGCATTTTAAGTGAGTATACTACAGAAGAAAATCCTGAAGTGGTTAAGGTAAAATCCGAATTATCCGAGCTTTATAAAAAATTGAGAGTAATGGAATATGAAGGAAACGATAGTCATTTTGGAGTTGGATTTTCTATTCCTTTAAAAAAAGTTCCGAGTGTTCAATTAGAGATTGCGAGATTTACTCGCGGTGTTCTTGTTCAGCAAAAGTTATTTGAGTTACTTATAGAGCAATATGAAAAAGCGAAACTTCAAGAGGTTCGGGATACACCGACAGTTAATGTGCTGGAAGAAGCAAGAGTTCCTGAACGCAAAAGTTATCCGAGACGGAGGATTATAGTAATGACTGCTTTTGCAATCTCGCTTGGAGGGGGGATTCTCTTTGCATTTCTCTTGAATTGGGCAGAAGAACTTCCTGCTGAGGAGAAAAAGAAATGGCAGGAAATATGGAGGACGCGGAGAAAAGAATATGATTGAACAACGGATTCACTCTGACTTATCGGAACGAGTAAAAAACAAGCAAGCGAAAGTTGGGATAGTAGGATTAGGATATGTAGGACTACCTCTTGGTGTTTATTTTGCAAGCAATGGATACGAGGTTTTGGGTTTTGACATAAAACGTGAACGTGTAAATCTTATAAATCAAGGCAAGAGTTACATCCGTGATGCAAAGGGGTCGGAACTTAGTCGTTTGGTTAAATCAGGGAAAATAAGTGCTACCTGGGATTATGAGAAGGCACGGGAATGTGATGTTATCCAAATTTGTGTGCCTACACCTGTAAATATAAACAAAGAGCCCAATGTCTCTTATATAGTTGGGACTACGGAGGAAATTTCCAAGAGACTCAGGAAAGGGCAACTTATTATTCTGAAGAGTACCACTTTTCCAAAAACTACAGAGAGTGTTGTCCTTCCAATACTTGAGCGTTCAGGACTTCGTGTTGGTCGGGACTTTTTTCTTGCATTTTCCCCGGAGCGAATAGACCCAGGTAATGAACAATTTACGATTGATAATACTCCGACAGTTGTTGGAGGAGTTACTCCTCAGTGTACTAAACTCGCAGTGCTTCTTTATAAAAATGCTGGTTCTAAAGTTGTAGCAGTGAGTTCCGCGAGAGTAGCTGAGTTAACTAAATTGCTTGAAAATACTTTCAGGAATGTAAATATAGCACTTATGAATGAACTTGCTCAGTTATGCGAGCGTATGCACATAAATATATGGGAAGCAATAGATGCGGCAAGCACAAAGCCATTTGGATTTATGCCATTTTATCCAGGACCCGGAGTAGGAGGACATTGCATTCCAATTGACCCATATTATCTTTCCTGGAAGGCAAGAGAATATGATTTTCATACCTCTTTCATTGAATTGTCTGCCAAAGTGAATGAAAATATGCCTTATTATGTGGTAAATAAGATTGTTGAATCATTAAGTAAGGCAGGGGTGTGTCCCGGCAAAGCAAAGGTTTTGGTACTTGGAATTGCGTTCAAAAAAGATG
>JAGMCN010000100.1 GCA_023129235.1 Caldifarciminota bacterium
TGGTGCACAAACGAGCTGGGCGTCTGGAAGCTCAATACCATATTTTCTCGCCGCCTTATTATGAATCTTGAGATAGTCCGTTGCCACTTGATGCCCTAATCCCCTTGAGCCACAGTGTATCATCACGGTTACCTGCCCCTTTTCCGTAATCCCAAACTTCCTCGCAATTTCCGGCTCGTAGATGTCGCTAACCGCCTGCACCTCAAGAAAATGATTCCCCGCCCCAAGTGTCCCAAGCTGTGGAGCACCTCTTGACATAGCTTCCTGAGAGACTTTACTCGGGTCAGCTCCTTTGATACAGCCATTTTCTTCCAATCGCTCTAAATCCTCTGGGATTCCGTAGCCGTGCTTAACTGCCCATCCGACTCCTTTGAGAAAAACTTCATCAAGCTCTTTAATGCTCAAGCGGAGCTTGCTTTTTACACCGACACCACAAGGCACATTTCTAAACAAAGTGTCTATTAACTCCCTTATTTTCGGCTTTACTTCTTGGGCAAGGAGATTTGTGCGGAGCATATGAATGCCGCAATTAATATCAAAACCTGTGCATCCACACGAGATTACGCCCTTGTCTTTATCAAAAGCTCCGACAGCACCCATTGGCAGACCATATCCCCAATGCATATCTGGCATTCCAATCACAGGCTCAATTATCCCAGGAAGGCAAGCCACATTGGTTAACTGACTGACCGCTGTGTCCTCTATTGTATCAAATATTGATTTATTTGCATAAAAGATTGCATCCACTCTCATCTCTGGCATTGCGTCTTTTGGAATTAACCATTTATACTCCGATAGTTTTTTGAGTTTCTCCTTCATATCGCTCCTGAAAAATCAAGACTATAGACTTAAGGCAAGAGACCAAAGACCTTTCAAACTCTTAGCAAATTGGGACCGCTACTTTTGTCTTTAGTCTTATGTCTTCGGTCTTCAGTCTGAATTTTCTATATATCAAGCGTAACTCTTGCTTTATATCCTGTGTTCGTTTCTTTAATGGAAAACCCATAATAAGTTACTCCCTTGACTACGGTCCCGCTTTTTTCTTGTGACATTGGCTCACCATATGCAATTCCAAGTAATTTTAAGTGATTGATTTTCTGAACTTCAAATTTGCTCAAAAACAGATTGTTTATTTCACTTTGTGAAAGTAGTTTGCTTAGCCAATCATAAAGTAAATCCTCTCGCGAGTCTGAAGAAAGCTCAATCTTTATAGACTTTTTTGGCTCTATATGCTTAATATCGCAAATAACAGAGAACATTGCGAGTGCCGTATTTTCCAAAAGCTCCTCAAAAGTTTTTCCATATGCCTCAAAGGCTACATCAGAAGTCAAATCCTCCAAAAACTTATACTTAGCCATACAATCTGTCTCTTATCCTACTCATACATCGTAATAAAGTAAATTTGTTTGTCAATATTTTTCATAAAAAGTCTTTGACAATGAAGAAAAGAGCAATAAACTCAAACAAATTTAAAAGTAATATGTGTATATTAGTCTTTATAATCTTGTTCGGTTCCTTAGAGAATTCAACTTCAGGGCGGACACGCAAACTTATCCTCACAGAAATAAATAAAGAGGGAGCAATTTATCTGAGAAAAAATAAATACAAAAAGGCACTACCTCTATTGAAGGAAGGTTTCCAGCTTGGATGGGCTTATGAGAATCTGGGTGATTTTGGCACTGCTATTTCCTATTATAAGAAATCCAACCCTCTACTAAAGGGGCATGCTCTCTATCGCATAGCTCATTGTTTCAAGGAGTTAGCAGAGTATGAAAAAGCTGTAGATTATTATGAGAAATTAGTGAATGAGTTTCCTGATTTCGTTAGTCTCAGCTGGGCTATGCGAGAACTTGGTTGGTGTTATGAAAAACTTGGGGATTGGGAAAATGCAATAGATGTGTGGAAATATGAGTTTGAGCCACCATTCAGTTGGTACAAGATTGCCGAACTTATCGAGAAAGCAGGAAATAACCCTCCTCGCTACGAAGAATCAACTCTTTCGCTCTGGCTCAAAATAGCAACTCAATATCCAAGTTCCAAGTATGCCAGGTATGCAATAGAGAAATTGCCAGAAGATAGTTTATTACTTATTGGGAAAATCAATTATTTTGCGAAAAGATATAGAGATGCAGCTTCTTCTCTTGAAGGTGTGAGAGGAGGAGGAGAGTTTTTAGCAAAGAGTTTATACAAACTCGGTAAATATAAATATGCTCGTGGAATAGCCAGAGGATATAGACTTTGGGGTCTTGCTGGTAAATGTAGTGAAAAACTTAACGAATATAAGAAAGCCCTTCTTGATTACAACAAATCTTTTGACCCGGAGGCACTATATTTGAAAGCTCGGCTTCTTGAAAAACTTGAAAAGCCAGAGGAGGCTATGATTGCTTATCGCAAAGTACCAGAGAACACTTCGTTTTTTGAGTATGCGAATTTTAGAGCAGCACTTCTCGCATTAGACCTTGGGCAATTGGATATTGCTTATAGATGCTTCAGGAAAACTCCTCCACCTATCTCTTATTATTGGTGCTATCGTATAATGCTTAAAAAAGGAGATGAATGGAAAGCTCAAATTTATAAAGAAAAGTT
>JAGMCN010000101.1 GCA_023129235.1 Caldifarciminota bacterium
CGCCCTTTACTTTTATATCTGCACCCTGACGAGAGAGAATCTCCCATTCCTCTTTATAAAGCCCAGCATTCTTTATCTCTTCCAACTCCTTTTGGAGAGTTTCTTTTAGCTTACCGTACATCTTACACCTCCTTATGATTTAAAATATTGAATCTTCTGAAGCAAAGTAGAATTATATATTTTCTCTCTGCAATGTCAAGGAAAATATATTAAAATTTTTTTGTTGCTTCTATGAGAAAAAATCGGGAACCAGAGGAAATTGTAACATTAATTTTAAGAAGTATGATTTCAGTGAGAATTAGTAATATAATATAGATAAAAGCTATAATAGATCGAATCCACAAACTTTTCAGCAAACAACTTGAATCTATCTCTGAATATAGGAATACATCCCCTAAATACTAGCATGATAACAAATGTGATGCTTATTAAGAAGATAAGTATCCGTGGCTGAGTCGTATGATCGAGATAGATTATCAGAGAAATAGTGTTCAATATTCCTAATATTATTCCCGTATAAGAAATTGCTAATAACCCACGATAAAGAGCATAAAATGAATTGTATAATTCAGTATATGGAGAGATTCCTTTTTGAACTACAAAGAAGTAGGCTAACTTAAATGCTTCCTGATAATTGTCTTCAACTTCGTTAGAGGAAATATTAGTGATTTTTATTCCAGTATTTTTCTCTAACGTCTTTTTTATTCCTTCTTTAAGTTCAGCAGAATATCTGGGGTTATCTTTTTTAAGAACTTCGATAGAAAATTTCCTTTCATTTTTGCCTATACACTGTCTAAAAATACTTTGCAAAATATGCCCAATTATGTAAGCAATTATTATAAACAAAATAGATTCCCCAATACCAATATCCGGAAAAGGTTTTTTGCCTATAAGGAAACGAATTTCTACGAAGATAAAGAAGAAAAGTCCCAGCAGGAAGGACCCAGGGATGATATATCCTAAGATATCATAAATGTTGAATTTACTTTGCACAATATGACCTTTTGCTATCTTTTGATTGTAAGCCGGTTGAATTAGATAGCAGAGAACCTAAAATTTCTTCATTTATTTTCTTCGCTTTTGTCCCTTTTTTATCCTTGAAGATAACTGTTCCAATGGTTCTATGTCCTCCTCCACCGAAATGTCTGAATAGTTCTCCTAAATGCACTAATTTTTTGTTCTTTCCTAAGCTTTTCCAAGGATTTTTCATTGCTGAAAGATAAACCATGTCATTTCGTTGTAATGTAGTTATTGAATACCAAGCATTGCTAAAACAATAGAATGGAGTATATCGGTTAAGTATGATATTCTGAGAGGTCTGAAAAATGCAGATATTGTCTATTGTTTTTGCTTGTCGACAGAATAAATCAATACCCTTTTTCTGTTTCTTATAGATAAGTTTGAATTTTTCTTGAATGTTGAGATCTTTTGCTACTTCGCTTAATGGTCTCTTTTTAAAAAGATTCAATAAGTAATAAAGATACTGTGGGGATTTATTCATCAACATACTTAGATTTATTTGAAGAGCTGGTTCTTTACATTCTATTGCTTGCTCAGGAGATTCATAGTTTGCAGAATCAATCACGTCGGACCAGTGGACAAGCTCTTCGTAATGAACATTGTTTAATAGAGATTTTACGTCCTTAATATAGATAAGTTTAGCACAAGAAGGATACTTTAAATTCCAATGGAAATGCTTCTTTTTTTTATTCTTTTCATAGTATTCATATAAATAATTGTTGAGAAATGTGGTCTGATGATGATCCCACCAATAATCAGCTTGAGAATGAAAAAGAAAATCTACAATCGCATTGGGATGTTTCAATTTTAAACTTGGCCATTTCGGCTTCAGGTCATAAGAAACAACCTTATAATCAAAATTTTTGTAGCCCTTGACCATAGAGAGATATTCGGTGGCAAGCAAAGCGGAAACAATTCCGTCAAAATCATTATGAAAATATACAGTTAAGATATTTTTCGTTTTTTTCATTGTACTATCACAAGGGTTAAGTACGGGAAGTTTAAAAAATTTTCCCTTGTAAAGCAAGACACTATCTGTCAATTTACATCGCCTTGAATATTTATATATTTTATTGTAAAAATTCAGTAATGTCAATATTTTTCTCAAAATATCAAAAAATGGGGTTGACATAACTAATCTTTAGAATAAAATGATTCTCAAATGACTTTAGCTGAAAAAATTCTCGCAAGAGCTTCTGGGAAGCAAGAAGTAAAACCCGGCGAAATTGTAATGGCTCGTGTTGATGTGGCTATGTCCCATGAAAACGCAGATGTCGTGCTTCGGGCATTCAAAGAAATTGGAATCCCCAAGGTCTGGAACCCTGATAAAATTGTTCTTCTCTTTGACCATCGTATCCCTGCTGAATGTGAGAAAACAGCAGAGACCCATAAGCGTATTAGAAAATTCGTGAAAGAGCAGGGAATAAAACATTTCTATGATATGTATGCGGGAATTTGTCATCAAGTCTTGCCTGAAAAAGGACATACAATACCTGGTGAAATTCTCGTTGGCACAGATTCCCACACTACAACACATGGAGCATTTGGAACTTTTGCAACAGGTATTGGTGCAACTGAAATGGCAGGTGTTTGGGCAACCGGAGAAACCTGGTTTAAAGTCCCATCTACAATAAAAATAGAGGTGCAGGGCAAATTTAAACCCTGGGTATCTGCAAAAGACCTTATTCTTTATATAATTGGCAAACTTGGAGCTGATGGAGCAGATTACAAAGCTGTTGAATTCTCCGGTCCTGCAATAAAAGATATGAGTATCGCCTCACGAATGGTTCTCTCAAATTTATCAATGGAAATGGGAGCAAAAGTCGCCTTCGTTGAAGTTGATGATAAAACCCTTGAATACGTTAAATCAAGAATACAGAATACAGGAGATAGAATACAGGAGATAGTTTCTGATGGCAAATATGAAAAAGTTATAGAGTTTGATGTTAGCTCACTCGTCTCCCAAATTGCTTGTCCGCATTCGGTTGACAATGTCAAACCCGTCTATGAGGTTAAGGGAATAAAAATAGACCAGGCTTTACTTGGTAGCTGCACAAACGGGAGACTTGAAGACCTTGAAGTAGCCGCAAAAATCCTTGATGGCAAGAGAGTTGTGAAGTCAGTGAGAATGTTAGTTATTCCTGCCTCCTGGGAAATTTATTTGGAGGCAATGCATCGTGGATATCTGGAAATATTTGTGCGTGCAGGAGCGTTAGTTCTTAACCCTGGATGCGGCCCCTGTCTTGGTGCTCATCAAGGAATCCTTGCAGAAGGAGAAGTATGTGTAAGCACAACAAACCGTAACTTTCAAGGAAGAATGGGAAGTTCTGAATCTTTTGTCTATCTTGCATCACCTGCTACTATTGCCATCTCAGCAGTTAAAGGAGAAATCATAGAACCATGATGAGTCTCGAGATAGAGAAAAAACACCACTCTGTGGTGAAGGTCGTGGTGAACCATGATTAAAGGAAGAATCTGGAAATTGGGAAGTAATGTAAATACGGATGTAATCTATCCTGGACGATGGCTTAAAATCACAGATGACCCAAAAGAAATGGCAAGTCATTCATTTGAAGGGATAATGCCTGAATTTGTAAGCGAAGTGAAAAAAGGAGACATTATTGTTGCAGGTAGATACTTTGGATGTGGCTCATCCAGGGAACAAGCAGTTGCCTGCCTTAAACATCTTGGAATCGGCGGAATTATCGCAGAGTCATTTGCAAGAATTTATTACCGCAATGCAATCAATTTAGGTTTGCCAATCCTTATAGCCCCCGGAATATCCAAGAAAGTAGAACAAGGTAATTTTGATTTTATTGAAGTAGATTTTGCTAAAGGACTGATAAAGTTGAAAGATACTGAAATTAAAGTAGCCCCACTCCCAAAATTCATTCTTGAAATCATCAAAGAGGGAGGATTAATCCCGCATATCAAAAAGAAATATCGCTAATCTTTGAGTTTCTCTCTGACTAACGAATATTTTGCTCTCTTCTTTATAATGCTGTGGAAAATGACAATACAAAATATCCTAAGTAGCAAACCCACTGCAGCAACAGGTTTCAAAAGAGGTCCTAAATTGTAATGCTCATTAAAAAACTTGTACATCCCAAGGTTATGATACACCGTTGATTTAAACCAATACTTTCTGGTACTCACTCCATGGTAATGATAAAAAACTGCATCTGGGAAGTAATAAATATCAAGTCCCATCTTTTTCAATCTATAACAAAAATCAAGGTCTTCAACAAAGAGGAAAAACTCTTCACTAAAATATCCGAATTGCTCTAATACCTCTCGTTTTGTAAGTATACAAGCTCCAATTACCCAATCCACTTTTTGCACACGGTTATAATCAATATCTGTTAATAAAAATCCCTTAGAAAATGGGTTTCCCGGGAAAAACTTTCTAAACAACGACTGTCTTCCAAAAAATACTGATATATATGTTGGGAAACTTCGACAGGAAAGCTGTAATCTGCCATCTGGGTAAAGTAATTTTCCTCCCACACACCCAGCATAAGGATTTTCATCCATAAACTTCACTATTTTATCTAATGCTCCTTGCTTTGGAATAGCATCAGGATTTAGGAAAAGGATATACTCGCCTTTTGCTCTTACTGCAGCTTGATTGTTTGCTCTTGCAAACCCAACATTGATTGTATTCTGAATAAATCTTACTTCAGGGAATTTCTCTCTAATTAGTTTCTTGCACCCATCTTTGCTCGCATTATCAACCACCATTATTTCAAAATCAAAATTCGGGGGAGATAAATAAATGGAAGATAAACCGTGTTCCAGAAATTTTTCAGTATTATAATTTACTATGATGACTGATAGTTTCATAAATTGCCTCTCGCACACTGCGAACTTTTGTAATCTTTATATTCTTTGAGGATACTTTGCATTTAGATGGAAGTATACACTCCTTGAATCCAAGTCTCTCTATTTCTTTTACTCTCTTATCTGCTAATGCTATAGGTCTCACTTCTCCACCAAGCCCGACCTCTCCTAAAATCACTGTCTTCGGAGAGATTGGAGTATCTTTTATCCCTGAGACTATGGCTAAAATTATAGCTAAATCAACGGATGTCTCCTCTATATGCAGTCCCCCAACCACATTAATAAATACATCTTTGGCACTCACCTTTATTCCGAGTCTGCGTTCTATCACAGCCAAGAGCATAGATAACCTTTTATAGCTTATTCCAGCAGATACTCTTTGAGGTATCTTGTAAACACTATAAGCAAGAAGTGCCTGGATTTCAACCAAAAATGACCGAGACCCTTCCATCGCACAGGTAACCACATTTCCGGGCAACGCTTCCTCTCTTTCCCCCAGAAATATAAAAGATGGGTCTTTTACTTCCGTCATTCCCTTTTCTTTCATCTCGAAAATTCCAATCTCTTGAGTTGAGCCAAATCTATTTTTAGACGCCCTTAAAATGCGGTAAAAGTGATTCTTATCGCCCTCAAGATAAAGCACTGTATCAACCATATGCTCAAGAGTCCGAGGTCCTGCAATCGCACCTTCTTTTGTTACATGCCCTATCAGAAATATCGGGATATTATCTGATTTCGCAACCCGCATAAACCTTAAAGCACATTCTTTTACTTGCGTTATGCTTCCGGGAATAGCACCAATCTCCGAATGATAAACTGTCTGGATTGAATCCACTACCACAATATCAGGAGAAAGAGCTTCTATCTCGGATACTATCTCCTCTATGTCGGTTTGAGCCAATATATAGATATTTTCACCTTCCATCCCAAATCGTTTAGCCCTTAATTTGATTTGAGTAGGTGATTCCTCCCCGGAGATATAAAGAACCTTCTTGCCAAGTTTCCCAAGCTGATGAACTGCCTGAAGAAGCAATGTGGACTTGCCTATCCCCGGCTCTCCACCCACAAGCACTAATGAGCCCTCAACTATACCTCCTCCAAGAACTCTATCAAATTCCTGAATTTTAGTGTGTATCCTGATAGTAGGAGATATTTTGATTTCAGAAAGAGGTTTTGAAGGAATTCTCGTAGGGGCAGGTTTTAAACCCGCCGATACTTTACTTATTTCTTCTATAAATGTATCCCAGGCACCGCAACCTGGACACCTGCCAAGCCACTGAGGTGATGAATAACCACATTCCTGACAAACATATTTCCTTTGTTGTTTAGCCATATGCCAAAAAATCAAACACTGATGTCTGTATCTTTCATACAGATGTCTGTATCTTTTCCACAGATGTC
>JAGMCN010000102.1 GCA_023129235.1 Caldifarciminota bacterium
AGGGGTTCAAATCCCCTCACCTCCATTTGATAACTTCTTTAAGAGAGCGAGGAAAAAGGTGAAGTGTAAGATTTTATATGTAGGGATATTGAGTATTTTAGCTTCTTCCCTTTCAGCATCATTATCAGGTTACCTGCATCTTTCTCCTGTTTCGTTTGATAAAGGGCATCCTACTTTTACCAATGTAGAAATAATGAAGGTGGGAATAGGCATAGGTCCTGTAGTTTTTGGAACACATCTTGTCGGATATAAAACAATGCCTAATTCACATTGGCCTTACGTAGAGCTTTTTCCACTGAAAATGCACTTTATCCTATTTGATTCTAAAAGAACGAACTTATATGGTTATGTCCATTACAGTCCGGATGGTGAGGCTGAGCTCTTTGATGAGAATAAGGGGTGGTCATCTTGGTCTTCTATGTGGTATTATTCTTTTGGTCTGGGAGCAACTCTCTACTACAGTCTTCGCTTTCGTGTAGGATATTTCAACAGCTCTTCTTCTAAAGCTCCTGATATCCTTTCTTGCAATGCTATTTATGGAACAGTAGGAATCGGCTTGCCTGATTTTTATGGCAAGTGTGACTGGGGAGACGTGGCTAAAAAAGGATTTAAGAAGCCCTATGTGGCTGTTTTGACAACTGTAGGCGGAGCAATAATTTGCCCAGTTCTTGGATTTATAGCATTTGATGTTTTCAACAAGATTGGGGAACATAAATCCAAATTATCTCCCGATGCTTCTGCTTTTCCCATACTCTTTGGTGGTCCCTTTGTTGGAGCATTTATTGGAGGTCTCGCTGGGCTATATTGGACTGCATCTCGTGAATAGGAATTGTTTATCTGCTCTTGGAGATAATAAATTGTGTTTCTAAATAAAAATGAGAGTATATGCAACACGAGAATTACCTGGAGCTCTCTTTGAAAAGCTAAAAAGAGAACACACGGTTTCGGTAAATCCCGCAGATTTGCCTCCAATAAAGGAAGAACTTCTAAAGGAGGTTAAAGAAAAAGAAGGACTTATTAGCTTACTTACTGACAAAATTACAAGGGAAATTATAGACTCAGGAAGTTCTCTCAAGATAATTGCAAATTATGCGGTAGGGTATGATAATATAGATGTAGATTACGCTACTCGCAAGGGAATTATGGTAACCAACACTCCTGATGTATTAACTAACGCTACAACAGAGATAACCTGGGCTCTTATTTTAGGAGTAGCGAGGAAAATAGTAGAGGCAGACAAATACACAAGAGATGGCAAATTCAAGATATGGTCTCCTAAGTTATTTGTTGGCAAAGAGCTTCACGGAAGCACTCTTGGAATCGTAGGTACAGGTAAGATTGGGACAGAAGTTGGAAAAAGAGGAATAGGTTTTGGGATGCATATTTTATATACGGATTTAAAAGAAAATATAGTCCTTGAGCAACTTGGAGCAGAAAAGGTTTCACTTAAAGAATTACTCAAAAGAGCTGACTTTGTGAGTATTCACACTCCACTGACTGATAAAACTTATAAACTAATAGGCAAAGAGGAGCTTCGCTTGATGAAAAAAGATGCAATTCTCGTAAATACCTCAAGAGGAAAAGTAATTGATGAGCTTGCACTTATAGAAACTTTAAAGAAAGGAGACCTCGCTGGAGCAGGGTTTGATGTTTATGAGAATGAGCCAGAAGTTCCAGACAAGTTAAAGGAATTGCCAAATGTAATTTTGTTGCCTCATATAGGAAGTGCTACACAGGTTGCAAGAGAAAATATGGCTCGGCTCGCAGTTCAGAATCTGCTAATTGCATTAAGTGGCGAAGCACCACCAAATTTAGTGAACCCGGAAGTATTAAAGTGAAGTCAACTCATAAAGTGCTACAAATTATGGGAGCAATAAAGAGTCAAATAAAAGATGGAGAGAAATTTATTGGCTCGTTCGATAGGCAAATACTAATAGCCCAAATCGGAAGTATTGGACTTATGTCAAGAGAATGTGGACTGAAGATAGAGGACCAAATAGTTCTTGATGCTGGGTGCGGATTTGGGACTCGGAGTATGATATTTGCTTTGCTCGGTGCCAAGAAAGTATATAGTGTAGATGTTGATAAAGTTCGTTTAAATGGACTAAAATCACATTTAGAGTCCTGGGAACTATCTTATCATCCTCTGAAAAATATTGAAATCGCAATATCAGAGGTTCAAAGTTTTTCTCCTGCTTTGGCTCCTACCTTGATATACTCCAATGAGATAATTTCACACTTATGGAATAGGGAAGAGTTTTATAACCATTCCTACGAGATTCTTTCTAAAGGAGGAACTTTATATATTTCGGATACCAACAATAGTCTAAATAAGCGGATTTCTTCCCATCGCGAGGCACTGTGGCGTGAAGCAGAAGCTCCCAAAGGAACAATATATGAAGGGAGAAAAAGATTTATAAAGAGTAACTTCCCTGAATTTAAAGATAGTGAAATAGACTATCTAACTATGAACACTTGTTATCAAAAACCTGATGAAATTATTGAAGCTGTTAAATATTACATTGATGAGGAAAAACTTAAAAAGGAGAGTTCATTTATAGAAGACAGAGCACCGTTTGACCCAGAGTATGATTTTCTCCCCTGTGAAGGGCTTATAGACTTTTTTGAAACAAAAGCATATTTAGAGAAATTAGGATTTAAGGTTGAGTTGTTTCCGCACTTTTGTGGAGCAAAACGACCCATTTTGAGACCAATAAACTCGTTCTCTCGGTTATTTCCACTGATGTTTTCACTCAGATATGCAAGAGCAGTCCATATCGTAGCAACAAAGTGCTCTTGATTTTTTGAAGTAAAAATATGAAATTTGTTAAGGCACATTGTGGGGCAAATGATTTTATAATCCTTGATTCAAGAAAAGATAGTGTGCCAAAAGATTTAAAAAAGATTGCTCAATTACTGTCTGCGAGACGAACTGGTATAGGAGCAGATGGGATTATAGTGATTGAGCCATCAAAAGAAGCTGATTTTAGGTTGAGATACTTTAATCCAGATGGGAGTGAATATGCGGTATGTGGAGATGGGAGTTTATGCGCAGTATTATATGAATGTAGGAGTGTATCACCATACGCCCAGCAAGGCAAGAAAGAAATAAGTTTCTCTACATTGGCTGGAGTGTTAAGAGGAAATTTTACAAATAATAAAATAAAGGTTAAAATTCCTTCTCCACGAGATGTGAAACTCTCTTTACAACTCAAGATTAGAGCAAAGGATTCACCCCACCCGAAAAATAGAGCAGAAATTGAATGTAATTTTGTTGACATTTGGGTTCCGCATTGTATTATTTTTGTTGAAGATATTGATTCAATAGATATAGTTAAGGATGCGTCTCCTGTGAGATTTCATCCATATTTTGGGAGTAAAGGGACAAATGTGAATTTCGTGCAAGTTATCAATGAGCATAAGATTGCTGTGAGAACTTATGAGCGAGGAGTAGAAGGTGAGACCCTATCTTGTGGCTCAGGAAGTTGTGCGAGTTGTATAGTTGGATGGCTAAAGAAGAAACTTACATCGCCAATAGAGGTGAAAACAAGAATAGGTAAATTAATGGTTTATATTGATGCTCGGCCGTCAGTAATCAACGGTCAGCGTTCAGTGGACAATTTAGAGGATATATGGCTTGAAGGAAGCCCGGAGATTGTTTATAAAGGAGAGATAAATGGCTAAAATGACTGAAAAGAAAAAGCATAAGTTATACTCTCCGTTATCTTCCTCAGCAAGTGAGATTCAAGAGCAATTAGGATTATATATTTATCCGGATAAAGAGAAGAAAGTATCTGTTTTGGAAGTAAAAAAATCCGAGAATTCTAAAGTTTCAAAAATTAATGATATTGACCTTAATAAATGGAAAGAATATAGCGATATAATAACAGATAGTTTATGGCTTATAGGCAATCGCGATAGAAGTGGAGTGCACACAGCAGGATTACATGGAAACTTTATCCCGCAAATTCCTCATCAGGCAATGCTCAGATACACTAAACAAGGAGATACAGTATTAGATACTTTTTTAGGGAGTGGAACTACATTAATTGAATGTAAAAGATTAGGGCGGAATGGAATTGGCATAGAGTTACTGCCCAGTTTAGCAAAAAAGAGTGAGGAGCTTATAGAGAGAGAACTTAATCCTTATAATGTTGTTACAGAAGTAATTGATGGCAACGGCTGTTCAAAAAAAACAATTCAAAAAGCAAAAAACCTATTGCAGAAAAAATATAAAAGAGATAAAGTTCAGTTAATAATTATGCATCCTCCCTATCATGACATTATAAAATTCAGCGACCATCCAGAAGACCTGTGTAATACTCATACTACTGAGGAGTTTTTAGAGAAATTTTCTACGGTAGTGCATAATAGCTTTGAGCTTTTAGAGAAAAAAAGATTTTTAGTATTAGTGATTGGTGATAAATATAATCAGGGTGAATGGATTCCATTGAGTTTTTATACAATGCAAAAGGTTTTAGAAAATGGATACAAACTCAAAAGTATTGCTATAAAAAATATTGTAGGCAACAGAGCGAAACGAAATACAGAACATCTTTGGCGCCGAAGAGCCTTAGGTGGTGGATTTTATATATTTAAGCATGAATATATAATGTTTTTCCAGAAGAAATAATCTCAGTTTATGAAAAAACATCCATTTAATGTAGGTACAAAATTAGCTAAAGTGTTTACTATTCTGTCCGATGGAGAGTGGCATTGTGGCAAACACGAGCTATCCGGAACCCAACCTGCTAAAGCAATTCAAATTATTAGGCAACATGGTTTTTTAATTGAAAACAGCACTCGCTATTGTGATGTATGTAAAGACAAAACTGTTCATCGACGACTAATCTCAACAGAGCCAATCTCTCCTTCCTTCATTCGACTACAACTTCCGCCCAAACTTCGACAACGTGTTTTGGAGTATTACAGTAATACAGAAGCCATTACTCTTCGTGAAATGTTGCCTAATCAACTTGAAGTTGACCATCGTTTTCCTCAAGTGCGTTGGTCAAAAGACGAGTCGTATACTATAAATATGACAGAAGAAGAATTACACCGTAAATTTCAGCTTTTAACTCGCCAGCATAACCTTTGGAAAAGTCGCTATTGCGAGCATTGCGTAAAAACTGGAGAACGTGGCACGTTCATCGGTATCAATTTTTTTGCAGAAGGGAAAGCGAAATGGAACCCGAAATTTTCCAGCAATGATGAGCAAGGATGCTACGGTTGTTTTTGGTATGACCCCGACAAGTGGAGGAAAACATTGAATGATTTAATAAGGCGAGCAAATGAAATGGAGTAGAAATGGCCCTTAATAGTACCGTTTGGAATTAAGTGGACTTATGAAGTCAATTATCAAGTTAGGAGGTATACGTGAAGAAGTATGAACCGAAAGATATAAGGAATGTAGTTTTAATGGGACATTCAGGCTCAGGCAAAACAACTCTTGCTGATGCTATGTTGTTTAAATCAGGAGGAAGCTCAAGGCAGGGAAAAGTAGAAGACGGCACCTCTGTTTTTGATTATACACCTGCGGAGATTAAGTGGAAAGTCTCTATATCACTTGGACTCGCATGGCTTGAATGGAAGGATAAGCTTATAAATATCATTGACACTCCTGGATATGATGATTTCAGAGGGGATGTTGTATCAGGCTCAAGAGTCGCAGATGGATGTATTATTGTTATAAACGCTACTACAGGTGTGGAACCCGGGACATTAAAAGCAAAAGAATTGGCAGAGAGTCTTAAGATTCCAATTTTTATTTTTATAAATCAAGTCAAAAAACCCAATGTAAACTTTGATAAGGTTTTAAAAGAAGTAAAAGATTTATTTGGAAGAGGAGTTACTGCTCTTACTGTTCCGGAAGGAGACAAGGTAATTTCAGTTTTAGAATCGGATAGTCCACACAAGTCAGAGACTTTGGAATCTATTGCAGAGGTAGATGATTCATTGACAGAGAAGTATCTGAATGAGGAGGAACTTACTCCGACTGATATTGAGAATGGGCTTCAGATTGGAGTGAAAAGCAGAAAAACAATCCCTTTATATAGCGGTGATGCTTATAATAATATCGGAATTTCAGAGTTTCTTGATGGATTATTATTCTTGAATTCTCCTATGGAACGCGAGGAGGCAAAACAAGAGAGCTTCTCAGCTCTTAATTTTAAGACAATGGTTGACCCTCATCTTGGAGACTTGAGATTCATTAGAGTTTTTTCTGGAACTATGGAAGCAGGGAGTAATGTTTTTAATTCCAACAGGGGAAAAGAGGAGAAGATAAACCAACTATACGTGGTAAAAGGGAAAGAGCGAGAAGAGGTGCGTTCATTGGAAACCGGTATGATAGGAGCTCTTGTGAAGCTTAAGGCAACGAAAACAGGTGATACGCTTACTTCCAAGGGAAATCCCGTTAAACTGCCTGTTTTTGAACTTCCTTCTGCTCAGATAAGATTAGCTGTTGTCCCAAAGTCAAAGCACGATGAAGAGCGAGTTTCGGTAGGTCTCTCCAAACTTAATGAGGAAGACCCTACATTTATTTCGTCTTATGATGCAGAGACGAAACAGCGTATAATTTCAGGACTCGGAGAAATGCACTTTAATGTTATGCTTGACAAACTCAAGCAAAATTTCGGAGTAGAAGTTGGAACAGAGAAACCAAGAATTCATTATCGTGAGACAATTACTGGGATGGCTGAACAGCAAGGTAAATACAAGCGTCAAACAGGTGGGCATGGACAATATGGAGATTGTTGGGTCAAATTCGAGCCACTTAAACGTGGCAAGGGATTTGAATTCGTTGATGCCATAGTTGGAGGAAAAATACCCAGACGCTTCATTCCTTCTGTGGAAAAGGGATTAATGGAAGCAATAGATAAAGGAGTTCTTGCTGGTTATCCGACAACCGATTTTAAGGCTACTTTGTATGACGGCTCATTCCATGATGTTGATTCCTCTGACTTTGCATTTAAAATAGCGGCATCAATGGCTTTCAGAGATGGAATGCCAAGAGCAAACCCCATTTTGCTTGAGCCAGTTATGCGAGTAGAAGTGATTGCACCATCTGAATTTATGGGTGATGTGATGGGAGAGCTTTCATCAAGACGAGGAAAAATTGAACGCACCGAGTCAGTTAGTGCATATCAGAAAATTTATGCTCTGGTTCCTGAGACAGAACTTTCCGGCTTTTCAGCATCACTTCGTTCACAAACTCAGGGAATGGGCTCATTTTTGCAGGAATTCTCACATTATGAGATGGTCCCGAGAGAAGTTCAACAGCAAATAATAGACCAGCATAAAAAGGAGAAAGAGTTATAGAGTTATGAGTTGTGGAGTTAGGGAGTTCTCCGTCGTGAGCAAACAGGTGTTTGTTGGGAGCAAACAGGTGTTTCACGAGA
>JAGMCN010000103.1 GCA_023129235.1 Caldifarciminota bacterium
TCCGTCAAGCTTTGTACTATTGCGGTGAGTCTTGGGGACACAGACACTCTTATAGAACATCCTGCAAGTATGACCCACTCTTCGTATTCAGATGAAGAATGTCTGAAAGTTGGAATTAAGCCTGGGCTTGTGAGAATCTCTGTAGGAATAGAGAATTCTAAGGATATAATTGCTGATTTAGAGCAGGGATTGGACAAAATATAAAAAAAATATTGACAAAAGATTTATAGATAGTAATAATAAATAATTAAGGGGAGGTGATGCATATAGGGAATTTTTTCCTTTCTTCTGTTAAGTGGAAGCGCAAAAGAAAGGAACAAGATTAAGTCTTCCGCAAACAAGAAAAAAAGTACTTTTTAGGGGGGAAAAATGAAAAGAGGATTAATTGTATTAGTAGCTATTGTTGGTTTAGCAACTGCTTCTTTTTCTCATGTGTCAATTGGGGTAAATGTACCATTTTCAGGCAGTTCACTCAAATGGGCTGAGGAAACAAAAAATACCGAGACTTGGGTAGGTGTCTATGGAACCATTGAAGTTGGTTTTTTCTCAGTTTATCGTAATTACACCTGTCCTGGTGGAGGGGAAATCACGAAACAACTTGGCAATACTCCTCTTCTTGGAGTTGAATTGAGATATGGTCCGCAGATAAGTCTCGGTGGAAAAGATACAGAAAATGATTCAATCACAAAAGAGTATAAAAACAATGCAAATGTAATCGCTGTTGTTTTGAAATACTATTTCCCTATGGCTGAAGAATCGCGGTTCCATCTTTATGCAGGTGCAGGACCTGAAATTTGTATGATTACCAGAGAAGATAAGGATGAAGATGATAAGTATGTAGAAACAGGAGAGCTTACCAATATGAGATTCTTCGCTCCTTTAGGGTTTGATTACGATGTCAATGAAGAGAAAACTGTGAAGTTAGGCGTTTCTGGTAGTCTTGCATATACTCTATCAAGCCATCTATCAGAGAGCGGAACCACTATAAATTATACCGTAGGAGCAGGACTTAAATATTGCTTCTAAACGAGTAACCTTTTATAAATAGGATTTTTTTGTCTTGAGGGAAGCAGAATCTATTTTAATATTTTCTTGCTTCCCTTTTTTTGCTTATAAATGGATGTCAAGAAACTTCTAAAAGGGGACAAGCTTACACTTGCTCGTGCAATTAGCAAAGTTGAAGATGGGAATACTTCTATTCTAAGGGAGATTTATCCACACACGGGTCACGCTTATTATATTGGGATAACCGGTCCTCCCGGAGCAGGCAAATCTACAATCGTTGATAAACTCACTTCTAAATTACTTGTTGAGGCGAACCTGTCCCGACGCGAAAGGAGTCGGGAGCCGAAATCCCGCCTTGGCGGGAAGCATAATAAGATAGGAATTATTGGTGTTGACCCGACTTCACCATTTTCCGGTGGTGCTTTGCTCGGCGACCGCATCAGGATGTCGGACATTGCGACAAAAGAGGGCGTGTTTATCCGAAGTATGGCATCCAGAGGAAATCTTGGCGGATTAGCTCACACTACGAAAAATGTAGCATTGCTTTTTGATGCCGCTGGTATGGATTACATATTCATAGAAACAGTAGGAGTAGGGCAGGTAGAGCTTGATATTGCTGGAGTGTGCGATACTACGATTGTAGTTCTTGTCCCTGAGTCCGGTGATTCAATCCAAACAATGAAGGCAGGGCTATTAGAGATTGC
>JAGMCN010000104.1 GCA_023129235.1 Caldifarciminota bacterium
TAAGGCAATAGGCATTAGTTTAGAGGTATATCCGAATCCATCTTTTGGGAAGGCAGTTATCCGTTATACGTGTCCATTTTCCGTGTCCGGACACGAACCACGGACACGAATCACGATTCACGACCTATCAGGCAAGTTGGTAAAGCAGGTTTTAACAGCGAAGCAGGGTGTTGAGATAAATCTTGAGGAACTCACCAACGGCATCTACTTTGTGAGAGTAGAGGTCCCGCCAAGTCGGGATTTCGCAAGCTCAACAGACGATTTCAAGGCAGTTAAGAAATTAGTGCTTTTGAGGTAAATAGATGATTAACCACAAAAAACACAAAGTTTTTATAAATCTCTGTGCTCTCTGCGTCTCTGCGGTTATTTTTTAACTAAGAAGATGTATTTACTCATTTTCTTCATCCATCTTTATACTGCATATGCAGATAGCTCACTGGTTCAGGACTCTACTACTTACCTTTATGGAAATGTGAGATTTAATCATAAAGACCTGAAAATCACATCAAAAAGAGGAATATTAACAAAAGAGAAAGTGATAATGCGGAATTCGGTTCGTATATTAAAAGGAGAGCTTGAGATACTGACTGATTTCGGAGAGTACTTCTGGGATAAAGAAATCAAACTTCATAACGGATTTGTAGCTCGCAAAGAGAATGAAGTGCTCTCTGGAAAAACAGGTAAATACTTTGAAGATAAATTATGGGTCTCGGAAGATGTAAAATACTTAAATGAGGATGAGAAGCTTGTAGTTACTGGAAATAAGGGGTTCTATGATTTTGATACCCATTATGGGATGATGACTCAAGCTCCAAGATTTGAGGCAAGGCAAGACTCAATTGAGATTTCAGGTGATACCATAGAAATTTTCGGAGATACCTTGACAAAGGTGTTTCATAATGCTATTATTAAATTAAAAGTTACTCAGTGCTTTGCAGAAAGCTTGGCTTATCTGCCAGAAAGTAAATATGCCTTGCTTTATGGGAATCCGTATATTGTATCGGAAACAGATAGTCTTGGAGGCGAGCAAATGAGAATTGCATTGTCTAAGAGAGAAATCAAGAGTATTCTTGTAAAAAGGCAAGTTTGGGGAAAGAAATGGAAGTTTTAAGGACTGCGGAAATTTTAAGAGCTGAATCTCTGGTTAAAAGCTACAAGAAAAGAAGAGTAGTAGATGGTGTAAATCTTGAGCTCAAAAAAGGGGAAATTGTAGGATTACTCGGTCCCAATGGAGCAGGGAAGACAACCAGTTTTTATATGATAATGGGACTTATACCCCCAGAATCCGGGAAAGTATTCTTAGATAGTCAAGAAATTACTAATGAGCCAATGCACCTTCGGGCAAGAAGAGGAATCGGATATTTACCACAAGAGGCCTCTATTTTCAGGAAGCTTACCGTTGAACATAATATCTTGGCAATCCTTGAAATTATTGAACGAGATAAGGAAACCAGAAAGAGAAAACTTGAGCAGATTTTAAAAATGCTCGGAATAGAGCGTGTAAGGAAACAATTGGGATTCAGACTTTCTGGAGGTGAGCGGAGGAGAGTGGAAATAGGGAGAGCCCTCGCAATTAACCCTTCATTTTTGTTATTAGATGAGCCCTTTACCGGTGTTGACCCTATTGTCCGTATGGATATTCAAAAAATAGTTCAAGATTTAAAAGCTCAGGAAATTGGAATCCTTATTACAGACCATAATGTCCGAGAAACACTGGAAATCACCGACCGGACTTACATAATATATGAAGGCAAGATACTTCTTTCTGGTGAAACAAAGGAGATAATCCAAAACCCGAAAGCAAGAGAATTATATCTTGGTGAGAAATTCAGATTATAAGCATGGAACAAAGATTTGAGCAAAGATTAGAACTAAAATTAGAACAAAGATTAGCAACTGTTTTAATACAAAGACTTGATTTACTTCAGCTTCCAGAACTTGAGCTTTTGCAACTGCTTAAGCAAAAACTTGAAGAAAACCTTTTTCTTGAAAAAGAGGAAGAGGAAAAAGAGCTCCCATTGCCCGAAGAGATAGATGATTGGGGTACTTATCCAAGGTCTTTGGAGCCCAATCCAGCAAAAGAACGAACTTTTCCAATCCCTTTATCAAAGCCAGAATTAAAAGAGTTCTTGCTTTCCCAACTCAGAACTACAATAAAAAACCCAAAGTTACTTGAGATTGGTGAACATATTATTTACGAACTTGATGAAGATGGATATCTACCTATATCGGTAGAGAAAATTGCTGAATTTTTTGATGAAGACCCTAAGATTGTTGAACTCTTGCTTAAGCAGATTCAGAGATTTGAACCTGTTGGAATAGGAGCAAGGGATTTACAAGAATGCCTGCTTATACAACTTGAATCTAATAAAAAAACTCCCAAAATTGCTATATCCATAGTTAAAAACTTCTTTAAAGATTTTCTTGCTCAAAATTATGAGAAAATAAAACTTAAACTAAAAATTTCTGGGTTTGATTTAGAAAAAACTCTTCAGCATATTAAGTCTTGCAGACCTAAACCTGGAAGGACCTGGGAGGGAGATGTAAAATATGTCTTGCCTGAAATACTAATAGAGTGTAGAGAAGAAGAGTGGGTTGCTTCTCTCACAGGTGAATGGATTCCAAAAATCAAAATATCCAAGCCCTATCAGGCAATGCTTAAAAATTTGGCATCTCTTAACGCAGAGGAGAAGGATTATTTAAGGAAAAAGTGGCAGGAAGCAAAGTTCTTAATTGAAGGAATAGAAAAAAGAAGAGAAACACTTATTGCTATTGCAGATTATATTGTCAAAAACGAGCTTGATTTCCTGAATCATAAAAGCAATTCTTTGAAATTCCTTACTCTTCAGGAAGTTGCTGATGGTATAAGCAGGAATGTTTCTACCATTTCAAGAGCAGTAAAAGGAAAATGGGTCCAGACTCCAAGAGGTGCTTTTAAGTTGAAAAGTTTCTTCTCAGGAGGTAAAATCAAAAATTACCCAGAGATAGTGCATCGTATAAAAGAGTTGATTGCACAGGAGGATAAAGCTCATCCACTGCGAGACCAGAAAATTTCAGAGATTTTGCAAAAAGAAGGTTCCAAAATAGCACGCACTACTGTAATAAAATACAGAACTCATCTTGGAATCCCAACTGCCAGCAAAAGAAGAATTAGAGAATAAATGAAGTTTTATGAAAAGTACAGGAAGGTTGTGGAATGCAACAACTCGCTTGTTTGCGTTGGCTTGGATACAGACCCCAAATTAATACCAGATTTCTTGAATCAAGAGCCAGACCCAATCTTTGCATTTAATCAGCAAATAATTGATGCTACCTGTGACCTTGTCAATGCTTACAAGCTTAACTCTGCATTTTATGAAGCCGGGGGCTCACGAGGATTTGAAACCCTGAAGAAAACAAGAAATTATATACCTTCTCCTATTCCTGTAATTCTTGATGGTAAGCGAAATGATATAGGAAACTCCAGCAAGATGTATGCACGTATGGCTTTTGAGCAATTTGGATTTGACGGGATAACAGTTAATCCTTATTTAGGAGGCGATAGTATTAAGCCATTTCTTGACTATAAAGACAAAGGCATATTTGTTCTTTGTCTTACCTCAAATCCTGGGGCTTTGGATTTTCAGATGCACGGAGACCCGCCTCTTTATATTCGGGTAGCAGAATCTGTGAATAACTGGAACACAAATAGAAACTGTGGACTCGTAGTCGGAGCTACAAAATCAGAGCTGTTGAAAAAAGTAAGAGAAGTTGCTCCTGATTTAATTTTATTAATTCCGGGAGTAGGAGCTCAGGGCGGGAAAGCAGAAGATGTAGTTAAATACGGTGGAGAGAACTTAATTATTAATTCTTCAAGGGCAATTATTTATGCTTCCGGTGATTCAGATTTTGCTCAAAAAGCCCGTGAAGCCACAATTATTTTAAGAGATAACATTAACCGCTTTTTATGAACAAACCACAAAGGATCAAAGACACAAAGGTCACAAAGTTTTTCTACTCTTTGTGTTCTTCGTGCCTCTGTGGTTAAATATTTCGAAGGAGGAAAAGATGAAGTATAAAATTGCGATTATTGGATTTGGAACTGTAGGACAGGGCTTTGCCGAAATATTAGAGGAAAAAGGAGTCTGGCTTAAAGAGAGATATGGGCTTGATTTTGATGTAGTAGCTATCTCTGACCCCGTTAAAGGTTCAGTTTATGCAGACCCGTCCCGACATGGAACGGGTCGGGAACATGGACTTGATTTAAAGAAGATTCTCTCACTCATAAAGGAAACAGGCAAAATTGATAGCTACTCTGAAGGTATAAAGGGCTGGGATAGCGTCCGCACAATAACTGATACCAATTCTAATGTAATTGCAGAAGCTTCGCCTACTAATATTGAAACTGGAGAGCCCGGCATTACGCATATAAGGTCTGCTTTGAATAATAAGAAGCATGTAATCACAACTAATAAGGGACCTGTGGCTCTGGCATATCGTGAGCTTGCTAAATTGGCTTCTGAAAACGAGGTGTTCTTTAGATTTGAGGGAACTGTCATCTCTGGAACACCCGCTTTAAATTTGGGACTTGAGGCACTTGCTGGTATTAAGATTCAGGAAATAAGAGGAATCCTGAACGGCACTACCAATTACATCCTTACTGAGATGGAAAGCGGCAAGACTTATGAGGAAGTATTACGAGAGGCACAACGGCTTGGCTATGCAGAAGCCAAGCCAGATGCTGATGTAGAGGGCTGGGATGCACTTGCTAAAGTTTTAATACTTGCTAATGTGGTAATGGGAGGCAATTTAAGAGTGCAGGATATAGAGAGAACAGGAATCACCGGGATTACTCTTCAGGATATTCAAGAAGCGAAATCCGAGAACAAACGATATAAACTAATTGGCAAAGTCCGCAAAGAAAACGGTGGAATTAAAGCTAGTGTGAGACCTGAGAAATTGAATATCGGAGATTCGTTGGCTCAAGTTAACGGAGTGTTAAATGCATTGACTTTTGTCACAGATGAGTTAAGAGAAGTTACAATAGTAGGTCCGGGAGCAGGAAGAAGAGAAACTGGCTTTTCTCTTTTAAGTGATTTGCTGAATATCCACCAACTGCTTGAGAAATCGTCATCTACAATAGACCCTTCCCGAATTGTTACCTGTTAGTTTTTGTTTGACAAAATAGATTAGAGTTATATAAATAGAAACAAAGGAAGTAAATTATGAAGAGTAAAATGTTTAAATTGTCGGTAGTTAGTTTTTTGGTAATGTTTGCTACAACGATTGTATATTCGTGGAATACGCCACTTATTATAGACCATACTTGCACAGACCTTTCACAAATTCCTGCGGAATGGATTGACTCTGTGCAGGCAAACTTGAGATTGCACTATGCACATACATCTCATGGTGGCCAATTGACAACCGGACTTAGTAGAATTGAAACTGCTGACGCTACTTATAGTGTTGCCAGACAGAGTAGTAATTTGCCAACTGAAACAAGTGCTTTCTGTATATTTGATGGTCAGGAACACGATACTTATATAACTCCTGCCGAGTATTGGGGAACCACAGCAGGAATGAATGACACTCGTGATGTCCTTAATAATAACCCCACTATTAATGTATCTATGTGGTCCTGGTGCTGTCAATTAACCGGCTATTCTGAGGCACAAGTGAATGCATATCTTGATTCTATAACTACCCTTGAGACAGAATTCCCAGATGTAATATTCATTTATATGACCTGTAATTCTCAAGCCACAGGTGGTGGTGGCTATAATCGTTATATGAGAAATCAACAGATTCGTCAGTATTGCAATGCTAACAACAAAGTTTTATTTGACTTTGGTGATTTGGATAGTTGGTGGTATAATCCGGATTCTTTGAAATGGGAATTTGCCAGTTATACACACAGCGACAGCACTGTTCCGGTGGAGCATTCGCATTTCGATGGAAACGAAGCAGGGCATACTACTTATGAAAGTTGTGAACAAAAAGGCAAAGCAGTTTGGTGGATGATGGCAAAACTTACAGGTTGGGCAGATAGTGTAGCTGTTGATGAAGATGCTTATATAAAGCCACAAAGATTTACTTTATATCCAGCTTCTCCTACTACATTTCGTGCATCTACAAAGATAGGATATGAGTTGCCAAAAAACAGTCAGGTGAGTTTGATAGTTTATGATATTACAGGGAAAAGAGTCAAGACTCTTATTGATACAGAACTACCGGCAGGATGCCATTCAAGTATCTGGGATGGCACTAATGACCAGAATAAATCTGTATCTTCAGGCATCTACTTTCTCATAATGTCAGGAAGCAATTTCTCGCAGACAAAGAAAGTAAATCTGGTAAGATAATATCTATAGAAGATAGAAATTGAGCACAAAGAAAGTCTTTGTTTTTAATTCGTGTCTTTTCGTGTAATTCGTGGTTAAAATCTGTGGCTAAAAAATGGAGGTGAATTATGAAACAAATAATTGGTGGCAAGTGGGTTGACAAACCCAAGAAAATAGAAGTCTTGAATCCTCAGGATGAGAAGGTTATAGATACAGTTCCTGCAGCTGATGCTTCGGATGTTGAGGAAGCTTATAAATCGGCAGAAAAGGGTGCTAAAATTATGCGTAAGCTCTCAACCTATGAGAGATACGAGATTCTAAAAAAGACTGCCGAGCTATTGGATGAGAAGCTTGAGGATTTCTCGCAGACTATTGCGTTAGAGGGAGTAAAAACTATCAGAGAAGCAAGGAAAGAAGCGGAGCGGGCAGTAAATACCCTGACTTATGCGGCAGAGGAAGCAAAAAGGATTGAGGGCGAGATTGTGCATATAGATGCTGACTATCGCAAGGAAAATAGGTTTGGATATTGGCTCCGTGAGCCTGTGGGAATAGTGCTTGCCATTACGCCATACAATGACCCGCTAAATATGATAGCTCATAAAGCAGGACCTGCAATCGCAGCTGGTAACGCACTTGTCCTGAAGCCAACATACCTTACGCCTCTTTCTGCACTCAAGCTTGGGGAATTGCTTTTAGAAGCAGGGATGCCTGAACCAGCTTTATCTATAATCACCGGATATTCAAGAGAAATAGGAGATGTGCTGATTAAAGACCCTCGTCCAAGAGTAATAACATTTACAGGTGGAGTTGAGGCAGGTGAAGACATAATCCGCAAGGCAGGACTCAAAAAGGTGATGATGGAACTTGGCTCATCATCTGCTGTTATAGTTATGGAAGATGCGGATTTGGAGTTAGCCGTCCCATCAATTGTTTCTGGCTCATTCTGGGCGGCTGGGCAAGACTGTATAGGAGTCCAGCGACTTTATTTGCAGAAGCCCATTTACGATAAGTTTATGCAGGAGTTCGTGAATCAGACTGCAAAATATAAAGTAGGAGATAAATTGGATGAGTCAACGGATATGGGACCTATGATTACACTTGAGGAAGCAACAAAAGTTGAGAACTGGGTTAATGAGGCACTTGAGCTTGGTGGCAAATTATCAATAGGAGGCAAGCGAGAAGGCAACTTTTATTTGCCTACTATACTTGAGAATGTGCCTAAACAAGCAAAAGTGGTGCAAGAGGAGATTTTTGGTCCGGTAGTAGTAGTTTCTCCTTTTAATACGCTTGATGAGGCAATAAATGAAGCTAATGATTCTAAATATGGCTTGCACGGAGCTATTTTCACTCGGGATTTAGATACTGCTATGTATGCAGCACGAGAGCTACAATTTGGCGGAGTAATGGTGAACGACTCTACAGATTTCAGAGTTGACTATATGCCATTTGGAGGGTATAAGCAATCTGGGTTGCACCGCGAGGGACTGAAATTTGCGATAGATATAATGACAGAGATAAAGTTAGTAGCGATAAATTTAAAAAGCTAACAGCCAACAGTTTTTTGCTGTGGACTGTAAGCTGTAAACTATTATAAATTATGAGAAAGTGTTTTGTATATATAATTTGTGGAATACTTGTGGGAGCAAATGTAAATGGAAGTTCTGTTCGGATTGCTGGGATGGGAGGTGTGCATATAGCTATAGAGGATATTGAGAGCGAGATGCTTGAGAATCCTGCTGAATGGTTAAGATTCACTAAACCAGCTATTCTTTTTGATGCAATTCGTGGTTATGGAGCATGGAACTGGGGATTTTGGAGTGCTGAAAATTTGCGGAACTATAACTTGATACCCATTGGAGAGTACGATTATGAAAGAAAGATACGGGGGCTATGCCTCTATCCCATTAAACGGTCAGGAGTATTGGGTTGCGGATATGTAGAAGGTTTGAACGCCTCTGCGAGTTGGCACCTTTATGAGTGGGAAAAAGAATTAGAAAGGCATGCGTGGTATTCCCAAGATTTTTTTCGTTGGGTACTTCTCTCTGGAGCCATTAAATTAAAATCCATAAATATTGGAGTTATGTCCCGTATTTATACAAATTCGAGCTATACAAAAAAGTATATGTATATGGATAGTGATACTTCTTACTCTTGGTCGCATACTTATCCTGTTCCTCGGTCTAAACATACATTTGGGCTCGCGACCGATGTATTTAAAAATACTCATATTACTACAACTGTAGATTTTGAGTCACATAAATCACAATACAATACTTCTGTTTCAACTACTTTCAAAATACGAGTTCGGAGTAAAGTTTTAAAATGGCTGAACATTGGTGGGATAATACAATACGAGATAGGAAAATCCAAATGGAACCCCGAATATCTTTTTCGTAGTTTTCATAAACTGAACCTCCCCTTAGGTATTGCTGTTTGTCCTGATAGTCAGACAATTATTGGAGTAGATTTTCATTGGCCAAAAGTTGTAGTTGGATGTGAGAGACTTATAGGAAAATTGGCACTGCGATGTGGTTTGGAAATTTATCCAGAGGCAGTAAATCGTTGGATTGAACCTGGAGTTGGGATTGGGTATCATTTGACGGATAAACTTCATTTTGACTTCGTAACAGAACCAATAAACTGGTATCTTCACGGATTTACAGTGCAATACAAGTTCTAATAAGCTAACAACCGACAGCTAACAGATTTTTTGCTGTAGATTGCCATCTGTAACTTGGAGGGTTAAAAAGATGTTTGCTAAAAGAGTAGAGCATTTAACTCCTACTGCGGCGTTTGAGTTCCTTGCCAACGCAAAGAAACTTGAGGCACAGGGCAAGTCAATAATTCATCTTGAGATAGGAGAGCCAGATTTTGATACTCCGGAGAACATTACGGAAGCGGCAATAAAAGCCCTGAAAGATGGATATACAAAATATGCAATTGGACAGGGACTTCCTGAACTCAGAGAAACAATCGCTGATTATATTAAAAAGACAAGAGGCATAGATGTAGGAATAGACGAGATTGTAGTTGGTGCAGGTGGCAGTGCAATAGTGTTTTTCACTATATTAGCTGTGATAAATCCGGGCGATGAGGTTCTTTATCCTGACCCCTGTTGGTTTGTGTATGAGCCAACCACTATACTCGCAAATGGTGTCCCAAAGCCATATCACTTGCCAGAAGAAAAGGGCTTTTCCATAGATATTGATGAAATAAGGAGTAAAATTTCCGAGAGGACAAAGCTTATAATTATCAACTCTCCACAAAATCCCACAGGAGGAATACTATCAGATAAAGATTTATCTGACTTGGCTGAATTGCTGAGAGATAAAGACATTTGGATTATGTCAGATGAAGTTTATTCGCGGATTCTTTTTGAAGGAGAATTTAGAAGTATTACGCAATATCCTGCTATAAAAAAGAAAACCATAATAGTAGAATCGCTTTCTAAAACATATGCAATGCCAGGGTTGAGACTGGGCTACGGAGTTATGGACCCCAAACTTGCATACAAAGTGACCTCTCTCTCGGTTCAATGTAATTCTTGCACCCCTCCATTTATTCAGATTGCGGGAATTGAAGCATTAGCTGGCAAGCAGGATATTATAGAGGAAAGATGCGAGATTTACAGGAAAAGACGAGACATTATGACTGATGGATTAAATTCAATGCCCGGAATAAAATGCGTGAAACCAAATGGAGCAATTTACGCTTTCCCTAATATAAAAGAGCTTGGAATTCCATCAAGAGATTTAGCATTAAGACTTCTGGATGAAGTAGGAGTATGTTGTTTGCCTGGCACAGCTTTTGGCAGATTTGCTGAGGGCTATATCAGATTCACTTATGCAAATTCCGAATCCAATATTCAAGAAGCCCTCCGAAGGATAAGAAAAGTAGTAGAAAGCTTATAAAGGAGGAAAAATGATACGATTTAGAACTGTAGTATTTTCAATAACAGCAGGAAGCATTATTTTCTGCAATTCAGTATCCGGGAGCTATGGAGGAATGATATTAACTAATGAAGAACCCAAAATATCATTAGAATATAGATACCATAAAAGAGATTTAGAACTAAAATCCATAAAAGGAGACTTGAATTTGGTTCGTCATTACACAACTGACTGGTGGTATAGCTTTTTAGTTGCTGAATACAGCGTTTTCAAAAATCTTCAAGTGGGTTTTGAGTTTATGAAAGCTGCCTTCAAAAAAAGAGGGAAAGGTGATTACTACCATTTTGGATTAGCCCTGAAATCAAATATTTATACTTATAAAGACAGGATTCGTCTTGGATTATGGGGCAATACCCACAACACATTGTCTTTTGATAAGTCCGGGGGCTATCATTGGGCAGCAGAAGAGTATAATGCAGGTTTACAAGTTGGTTATCTCACAGGATTTAAGGGCCAGACTATTTTATTTTACTGTGGTCCCCTGTTTTCTCATTGTGTAACTTACTACTATCCAGAGGGAACATCAGCTATATACTCTAAATACGATACTCCACATAAATTTGGTATCTTTTGCGGTACAGATATAAAGTTATTAAACCACATTAGTTTAAATCTGGAAGGAGAATTTATTAGATATCCCTGTGGTTCTGTTGCTATCGGATATATCTTTTAACTTATTCGTGCTCGGGTAGATGAGAACCCCTACTCTCATTCTAAAGTAGTAGAAAGTTTATAGAAACAATTGACAATACAATTTAGCAATGAAAAAACTTGTAGCTTTTGCTATGTTTTTCTGTCTACTTTGTTCAGATGTAAAGGCTTCTGGAACAGGATTACCTTTCCTTATGTTTTATCCGGGGGCAAGAGCGAATGGGATAGGTGCTGTATTTACTGCTATATCAGATGATGCATTAGCCACATATTACAACGACGCAGGAATGGCTTTCCAGCAGAAGCGTAATATTGAATTTACACATACAAATTGGTTACCCGGACTTTATTCTGGTAAGTATTATGAATTCCTGAGTTATGTTCATCCAATGAGTAAAGGAGCTATTGGCGGACACATCATATGGTGGAGGGAGCATGAATATGGATATGAAGTAGAAAGATGGATAACACGGGATTTATCAGCAAAAGTTTCTTATGCCAAGAAATTAAACAAGGAATTGAGCGTAGGTATAGGAGCCAAATACATCTATAGTTACCTTGTTCCTACATGGATTGCCCGGCCAGGAAAAGCTAATTCTTGGGCATTGGATGTCTCCACTATCTATATACCCAACAAAGACTGGCAGCTGGGGATCTCACTTCAAAATATAGGTCCGAATATAAGCTATTGGGAAGGAGGGTCAGGAGACCCATTGCCACGGACATTAAGAACTGGCATTGCATGGCATCCATTTCCTACAAAGACAAATAAATTCACAGTCTCAATAGAATTGACAAAAATACTTGTCGGTTTATTAGACGACTTAAGAGACGGAAGTGATGGATTTAAATACATTTGGAATGATACCTGGAAAGGGATAGGTGGTGAATATATAATAAAGGATATTATTTTTCTACGAGCAGGGCATTTTTGGGATACAGTTGGTCATAGAGAAGGCTGGACATTCGGTGGTGGAGTAAAATTTTGTGGGTTTCGGATTGATATAAGTAGAGGTTCAGCACTATGTGATTTTCCAACTGATAATTGGCATTTTTCATTTCATTATTCTTTTTAAGTCTGGGTAGATGAGAGCCTTTGCTCTCATCAGGTTGAAGCAGATGCTTTAACACACCCTGTGATTGTGATACAATGATTTTAACTATAATACTTTTTATCTTGGGAGTATGGATACTTGTTAAAGGAGCAGGTTGGCTGGTAGATGGAGCATCAAGAGGCGCAGAGATATTTAAGATTTCCCCTCTTGTCATCGGGCTTTCAGTAGTAGCAATTGGAACATCACTTCCCGAATTCGCAGTTTCATTAACAGCAGTAATTTCAGGAAGTGGAGATATTTCAGTTGGCAATATTATTGGGAGCAATATTTGCAACATTGGATTAGCACTTGCCATAGCCGCTATTATTTCAGTGGTCTCCGTATCAAAATCCACCTTAAAAAGAGATTTCCCAGTTATGCTGGGAGTAACAGTTTTGTTGCTAATCTTTATAGCCAATCGCCGATTAGAACGATGGGAAGGTATTTTACTTTTCGTAAGTTTTATATGCTATTTTGTTTATTTATCCAGACGAAAGGAGATTTTCACTCAGAAAGAAAAGAGCTATCCGGGTTGGATTAGAAAATATCCTTGGGCAACTATACTTTCTGGGATGATTGGGATAGCAGTTGGAGCAAGACTTATGGTTAATTCAGGTGTGCAGATAGCAGGATTTCTTGGAGTATCAGAAGCAATAATCGGGCTTTCAATGATGGCGATAGGAACATCTTTGCCAGAGCTTGTTACATCAGTCGTAGCTATGTTACATAAGGAATCAGAGATGTCGCTTGGCAATATATTGGGAAGCAATATTTTGAATATCACATTAGTTTTAGGATGTGTATCAATAATCCGACCAATAGATGTAAGCCCAAGACTTTTCAGTATAGATGGCTGGATAATGTTGGGCTATGCAATAATTTTATTTCCATTGCTCCTCACCCAATATAAATTATCAAGAAAAGAAGGTATTTTTCTCCTTACTACTTACATTATTTACTTCATATATTTATATCTTTCGTAGAATCCTGTGGATAAATAACCTATTTCATAAGTCTCTCCCCCACTTCTTAATAATTTATCTCCTATATTTTTATCTTTTTTTCTGTGCTCTCTGTGGTCAATTTTTCTTGACATAAAATTAAGTGCAGGTATTTTATAGAGTGAAAATGCTATTTCTTTTACCTCTTTTAATTTGTTGTGGATGTGTGGATTCCACAAAAGAAGAACAGGGATTTTTCTCTTTCATTACCACTAAACTCATTCGGGTATATCAGGTTGTTTTCTCTTCTCGTCAGGGAGATGTTTGCAATTTCACACCAAGTTGTTCTAATTACGCATCCGAGGCAATTAAAAAGCATGGACTCTTGGGAATTCTTATGACTTTTGACAGATTAGAACGTTGTAACTATTTTGCCTGGCAATACAAAGATAAATATTACAAAGTGAAATGGGTTCCTGAACGAAGATACAAACTCTATGACCCAGTGGATTTGGATAAAGAAAAACTGCCACAGAAAAATATCAGAAATTAGCTTTTTGTGTAATTTTCCAACATTAGTTTTTAAATCTTGACAACATTTATTTTCATAGTAAAGTTAGCAGAGAGATGAGAAATATATTATTCTCTTTATTTCTCGTGCCTTTGATGGCTCAAGGTGCTTTTGAGGCAATAGATTGTGAAAAAGAGAGCATTTTTGAGAATCCAGCAAAGCTATCAAATTCCGGTGTCCAAACCTTATGGGTAAATTCTTTCGGGATTCTCCCTTATGCAAGGATTAGTTGTTCAATAAAGAATTTTGGACTCGGTGTCTCAAACTTTGGTAATGAACTCTATCGGGAAAATGAATTTCTTTTAGGATATAGATGGAGAGAATTTGGAGTTTTGCTAAGAGGAATGAATGTATGCATAAAAGATAGGGGAAGCGACTTTACAATTGGGCTTGATTTTGGAGCAAGCTTTAAACTTACTCCTTCTTCTGAATTTAATTTGAGCTTGCAGAACCTTAACTTTCCGAAAATCTCTGATGAAGAAGTTCCGAAAAGAGTTGCAGGAACAGTTGTTACAAAACTAATGTCCGATTTTACCACTCATATCCAGCTTTATAAAGAATCCTGGTATCCATTTGAAATCAGAATAAGAAATGAAATTAAGCTTTCAGAACTTTTAAGTTTTGGAGTAGGGGTAAAGACTTATCCATCGTCATTTAGTATAGGTGTTTTATTAAATTATAAGAGATTGGGCGTTTCGTATTTCGTGAGAACCCATCAGGAGTTGGGACTCACGCATATTATAGGAGTTAAAACAGGAGGTGTGAAATGAGGATTTTCTTAGCTTCTCTTTTCGTTTTATTATTTATTGGATGCGGAGAAGATATTCCGAAAGAGAAAAAAGTTTCTGAGTTTAAGCCACCAGAAGATGGAAAGATTGCTCAGGAGCAAGCAAATCTTTATGTTAAAGCTTCAAGCAATTTGATGGATGCCATAAAAAAGCACGAGCAAGATATACAAGAATTCATAAAAAGGTATCATCTTGATGATGACCTCTCTGAGCTTTCTGATTCTGTTTACTGTGATGAGCATCCAGAGGTATCAAGGACCTGGAAACGTTTGCAAAGCCGTTGGAAGAACGATGAACTCAAAGCTTATAGATTTGCAGGAATTGACGAGGAGAAATTTAACTGGATAGGAGGCGCTCTTGCTGACACAGTTAACCAAGATATACAGAAATGGGTTCAAGAACAACTTGAGAAAATAGCAAAGGAGTGATTCTTTTATACTTATTTGTCTTTCAATGTTGGGGTATAAGAGGTAGTGCTTTATCTATAGAAGGAAAGGATTTAATAATTCCTGCATTTAGTGCTCATTATTTTATTGATTTAGCTCCGAGGTTTTCAATTTATGAAGAGATGGAATACTGGAAAAAAGATTGCAAAGAAGTTGAAGGAACAAGAAGCAAGGAATGTGTATTTTCTTCTCTTTCTTTTCAGGAAACAATTTTCTTTACATTGCTCAAGAGAAAAATGGAACTCAAGTTGGGTCCGGGAATGGGGATTCACTTATTAAAAAATTATGTCAAGGACCGTAGAAGAGAAGGAGGCTGGATTATAACAGAATATTATGCTCTAAATTCAAATCCAATAGGATTTCATATAGCTTCATTAGTAGAGTTTAACTTTACAAAGATCTCATTTTCTGGTGGGGTGAAATTTGGAGTCCTTCTTCTTGAGCCGGGAGAGGAAAACCTTTTTTATACAATGGGTGA
>JAGMCN010000105.1 GCA_023129235.1 Caldifarciminota bacterium
CCGAGACCTCGGTTAATTCTCTGGATGCAAAGGTTACTCCATGAATTCCGTCCCTACCAGTTCTCCCACCAAGAAGAACAATTAAGTCCCCTGGAACAATCTGCTTTTCGCATTTATCACAAGGCATTAATCCAACAGTTCCACAATAGACTACTGGATTCCCGACATATCTTTCATCAAATACTACTGCCCCGTTTGAAGTTGGGATGCCCATTTTATTTCCATAATCCCTTACCCCGGCTATAACTCCCTTCATAACTCTTTTGGGATGAAGTGTTCCTTTCGGGAGTTTATTTGCAGGATAATCCGGTGGTCCGAAACAAAAAACATCTGTATTTAATATTGGCTTTGCCCCAAGTCCTGTTCCCAAAATATCTCTTATTACCCCACCAGTTCCTGTTCCGGCACCTCCATACGGCTCAATCGCTGACGGATGATTATGAGTCTCTACTTTGAAACAAATATTGTGTTCGTCAGTGAATTTTATTATACCTGCATTATCCTTAAAAACAGAGACACAAAAATCTCGCGATAGTTCTTTTGTAGCTCGTATAAGCGTGGTAAAAAGTGGCTCTATGATTTTCCCATTAAACTTAATCTTTGACTTGAATGTCTTATGCACGCAATGTTCGGACCATGTTTGAGCAATTGTCTCAAGCTCTATATCAGTGGGATTTCGTCCAAGACTCCTAAAATGCAACTGTATCTTCTTAAATTCCTCGGAGTTAAGACTTAAACCATAATTTTTACTTATATCTAAAAGTTCTTCCATAGGAGCATTCAGAATATCTATATAATTTGGTTTATCAAAAACTGGAACTCTTAACTCTGGACTCTTAACTCTAAACTCTAAACTCTGAACTCGATGCTGAATTGTTGGATTAAGCAAAAGTTTATTACAAACGAGTTCTAACTCTTCTTGAGATAGTGAGCCATAGATTAAATACTTTTTTGCTCTCTTTACTTCTTGCACACCTTTGATTCCCAAATCCCGTATTCCTTTTAAGGTGCTTGCACTTACCGGGTCCATCACTCCGGGATTATAAGCAACTTCAACCTCATATTTGGGAATTAGGGAATTGTTACCCTGAACTTTCAACTCTGAACTCTTAACTATATTGTATGTTTCCCAAACTCTATCTGCAAGCAACTCTTCCGCAATTCTTTGAATTTCCGATTGTAGGGGTTCAATATATTGAACCCCTACATGTGTTTGCCCAAAAAGATAATAAACCTGAATTACCTCACATCGTTCAATATTAACTCTCTCGCCAGGTCCAGATAAATCGGGATTCGTTCCAACAAGGTCAAGGATATCCTTTTTTAGGTTCTCTCCTTCTGTATTATCTCGTTTTTTAATCTCAATCTTCCACATCATAAAAATTTAAAGTTTTGAGTTTACCCATATAATCATATGGTTTTAAAACATGTAAGAGTTCGGAAGGAACCATACACCCAAGTTTGGCTAATTTCTCACAATGTTCAATAGCTAATTCATATGCTAGTTTGCAATAATAGATTTTAGCTAAAAGCTTATGCACCTCACCAAATTTTGGATTGATATAAAGAGCTTTCTCACATGCCCCACATGCCTCGTCCAGCATCTCTTTGGCAAGATAGGTAAAACCAAGATCGTAGTATACGAGAGCATCATTTGGATTAGACTTCAATGCTTTCTTGCTCTCAGTAACACTCTCATCATACATCTCCTTGTAGTAATAAGCTATCCCAAGAATACGATATGCTTCTCCATAGTTTGGGTAAAGAGTAATAACTTTTTTGCAATCATTTATAGCATCATCTAACCTCCATTGATTGAGATAACTCCGTCTGTAGGTAACATTACGCCACTTATGTGAAACAAGGTTCTCCGGAAGTGTCATCGTCTTGTTAATACGAGCTATTGCTTTGAATAAATAAACACCTGCTTCCTTTGTTATTTTTTCTTTAATTACATCATCAATGATTTTCAAGCGTCTTTTTATAAGAGTTGTAGGAGGACAAGGTTGACTGACATCCAGAGCCTTTTCAAATTGTCTTTGTGCTTCTTCAAATTTCGCTTGAGCTCCATACTCTACACCTTCACTATAATATTCATAATATTCGTAGGAATTATAGTGATGATAGCATGATATTCCAGATAAAAAGATTAAAACAGATATACTTATTATTAAAACTCTCATATCTTCTCCTAAATGATTTACATCAGTTCCATGAGTTACTTTTTGCATAAGTACACCATAAAAATCAGGAAGTCAATCTTTTTTGTGACTCGTCTCATCTAATGGTTTATTGCGGAACATTATTTGAGAAAAATCTTGACAACTCGGAAATGATGAGTATCTTGTGTTATATGAAAATTGCAATAGGTGCAGACCATCGTGGGTTTGGGCTTAAAAAAAATATAAAAAAGTTTCTGAAATCCAAAAAGATAGAGGTTCAGGATTTTGGTCCTGAGAACGTAAAATCTTGTGATTACCCTGATTTTGGATTTAAGGTTGCCCAAGAAGTGGCGGATGGGAATTTTGAGCGAGGGATTCTTATATGCAACAGTGGGCTCGGTATGTCAATAGTTGCCAATAAAGTAAATGGAATACGAGCGGCTCTTTGCATAAATGAGAAACTTGCAGAATCTTCACGACAGCACAATGATGCAAATATTCTTGTTCTGTCAGCTGAGTTTGTTCCTGAAGAGCTTGCAACCAAGATTATAGATATATGGCTTGATACTAAGTTTGAAGGTAAGCGTCATCAGGGCAGACTGGATAAGATAAAATCTTGGGAAGACCGTTGGGTAGAAAAGGAACAATGGGAGCACGAACTCAAACGATGGCAGCAAGAAGCAAGAAAATGGCAGTCAAGAGCGTGGAGAAGATAAAATAGTTCGAGATGATAGAAGTAACTAATCTTACTAAAAGGTATAACGGGGTTGTAGCCGTTGATAATATCTCTTTCAAGATTGAGCGTGGAGAGGTAGTTGGATTCTTGGGACCCAATGGTGCTGGCAAGACGACGACCTTGCGAATGTTGACAGGATATTTCCCTCCGACCCAAGGTACTTGCAAGATAGGGGATTATGATATCGAAGAATCTCCAATCGAGGCAAAACGAAGTATAGGGTATCTGCCAGAAAATAACCCACTTTATCATGAGATGAAAGTAATGGAGTATCTCGAGTTTCTGGGAGCTCTGCGAGAGATTCATGATTCTCGGAACAGGATTAAAGAAGTAGCAGAACTTTGTAGAATTAAGGAAATCATATCCAAGACAATAGGTGAGCTTTCAAGAGGGTATCGCCAAAGAGTTGGTTTGGCACAAGCTATATTACATAATCCTGAGATTTTAATTATGGATGAGCCAACCGAAGGATTGGACCCAAATCAGGTAGCTCAAGTACGTGAACTCATCAAAGAACTGGGCAAGGAGAAAACAGTTCTTCTTTCCACTCATAGACTGCCTGAAGTTGAGGCAACCTGCAAGAGGATTTTGATTATAAACCGTGGCAAAATCATAGCAGATGCTGGAAAAGATGAGCTTCATAAGATGGCAAAAGGAAAAGAAGTTATTGAGCTTGAGATCAAAGCACCTAAGGAAAAGTTTCTGGAGATAATACAAGAGCAACCCGACATTGAGGGTATTGAATTAAAAGAAGAAGGAGAGACTCAAAAGTATGAAATCTCATCTGCTACTGACCCAAGAGAAAACATATTTAATCTTTGTGTGGCGAATAATTGGACAATTATTGATATGCATCGTCGTGTAGTATCACTTGAAAGTGTATTTAGAGAGCTAACTCAGGAGTAAATTTCTATGAAGAATGTGCGAACTATATTCTTGAAAGAATGGAGGGGGTATTTTAATTCTCCGGTTGCTTATATTGTTCTTATAGCGTGGCTTGTTCTCTCTGGATGGTTTTTTATGTCAGGATTGTTCCTATCGGGCGAAGCCACTATAGACGGGTTCTTTAATTTTGCCCCCTTATTCTTCCTTTTCCTCATCCCAGCCGTTTCAATGAGACTTCTCGCTGAGGAAGAAAGACTTGGGACAAGCGAGATTTTAGCAACTGCTCCTCTTAAGGATTGGGAAATCATAACTGGAAAATACCTTGCTGCTCTGGCACTAATTGGGCTTGGAATCGTATGCACTCTCATATATCCAATCTCTGTTAGCTTTATAGGACCACTTGACTGGGGTATTGTTGCAAGCTCATATCTGGGACTAATACTTCTTGCCGCAGGATTTTCTGCTATTGGAGTATTTGCATCATCCCTTACTAAATCACAGGTCGTAGCTTTTATAATCAGTGCCATCCTATGCTTTGCACTTTTTATGCTCGGCAAAGTTTTAGTTGCCATCCCAACCGCTTTTGTTGGAATTGTCCAATATTTGAGCATAGATTATCATCTGAATTCTCTCGGCAGAGGAGTTGTTGACTCAAGAGCCGTTCTTTACTTCCTCTCAATGATAGGTTTCTTCCTATCATTCGCTTTTTATGCATATAGAAGAACCAAACATAGAGCCCTTTCGGCTACTGCAATCGGCACGATTCTCGGAATAACAATCGTTGTTAATTTCCTATCCTATCACATTTTTACTCGGTTTGACTGGACAGATGGAAACATTTATTCTCTCTCTCGTGCATCGGTAAAAATGATAAGAGGACTTGAAGACCCCATTATAATTCGTGCATATATGACAAAAAAATTACCATTTCCCTATAATGTAAAAGCCAGATATACAAATGATTTGCTATCAGAGTATCGTGCCAAATCAAGAGGCAAACTCTCGCTTAAGCTAATTGACCCTCTTGACCGTGAGATCAAAATGGAAGCCCAACGTGCCGGTATTCCCCCGTTGCAAATCACAGAAATAAAAGAAGGCGAATACGGGATAAAAGAAGGATATATGGGAATCAGTATATTATACGGCGATAAACGAGGAGTAATACCCATCATAGAAAATACTGCAACCCTTGAATATGATATCTCATCAAGAATCAAGCGGCTGACAGCCGAGGAGAAAAAACATATTGTATTCACCAATGGACATCTGGAAATCGAGCCAAATGAAAGGGTGATTCAAAAAATGAGAGAGCAATATGAGATATCTCAGGTAAATCCAGACACTCAGGATATTCCTCTGGATGCCACAAGCTTAGTCATACTCGGACCCAAAACTGAATTCGGCGACACCGCAATAAAAAGAATACATAAAGCTCTTGAAGGGGGTAAGACCTGTGCGTTCTTCCTTGACAAGATAGATGTGAATCTGGATAGATTTGTGGGCAGAAAAGTGCAAACAGGACTTGAGGGCTTGCTCAAGAGTTATGGCATAGAGTTTAAAGATGGACTTGTATTAGATATGCAAAATCAAGTAGTAGGAATCACTATGCAACGTGGCTCTTTTATGATGCAAAACTTTATCCCATATCCATTTTTCCCAAAGGCATCAAACTTTAATAAGGAAAGTCCCATAGTCCGTGAACTTGAGTCTATGGTATTCCCATTTGTATCTCCAGTCTCAGGAGGAACTCCTATTGTTCAATCCTCTAAACGAAGTTGGTTAACTCAGAATATCTTTGCCTTAAGTCCTATGGAGCAACACTTGCCTCAACCTACAGACGAAAAAGGTCCCTTTAATCTTGCTGTAACAATAGACAGCCCATCACGATTCATAGTCTCAGGATGTGCAAGATTTGCTGAAGGACGATATACTTCTCCTCCAAACCTTGCTTTCTTCTTGAATACTATTGACTGGCTGGCTCAGGACGAGTCTCTTATTGGAATAAGGTCAAAGGGAGTTAGTGAGCGTCCATTGAAGCCAGTTGGCAAGGGAATTAAGCGAACTATTAAATGGCTTGATATTCTCCTGCCATCAGTCCTTTTAATTGTTGTAGGACTTATAAGATGGAGAAAAAGAGGAAAACGAGTTTATGAAATTTAAATCCGCCAAAATCCTCCTATCCGTCTTAGGAATACTTGTTATAATTGCTGTTATTTATACACTCATCCAACGAATTCCAAAATCAAACAAACCCTTTGCAACCACAGAATTTAAACGAATAGAGATTAAATCCAAAGATACTTTATCCATAATTGAAAAGGTGGGGGAGACCTGGAAAATTACCGAACCTATGGAATATCCAGTTGATACCAGCATATTTTATCCACTATTGAAGAGACTTAAAGATTTAGAAATCGGTGAAGTAGTCTCAAAGCGAGAAGCAAAACATGCAGACTTTGAAGTAGATACAATAAAGGGAATTGAAGTCAAAGTTCATTGGGATAGCCGTTCAAAGAGCTTTATTATTGGCAAAATGGCTGGAGATTTTTTGCACTGGTATATTAGATTCCCTCCTACTCCAGAAACATATATCTCAAAGGGATTATCAAAATTCTTAGTTGATAAACGTCCGGATGATTGGCGCGACCATACTATGTTCTCATTTAACCCACAGGATGTTAAAGAACTGCATTTAGGAGACAAAAAATTAGTTCGCACTGATACCTTATGGATGTCAGGCAAAGAAGTAATTGAGGACAAAAAAGTTAAGCAAATTTTAAATATCTTATCTAATCTTAGGTGTGATGGCTTCTCAGAAGAAACTAAAGAGTTTGAAACGGAGTTTGAGGTAAAGATAGTGCTTGTTGAGGGAGAAGAAAAGATTCTTTATATAGGAGAGAAAACCGATGACAATAATCACCCAGCCCGCGTTAAAGGAATCCCAACCATTTATCTCTTGAATTCCTGGAAAACAGACCGCCTGAAAAACCTCCCCTAAATTCTTAAACCTTTGAACTCTTAACTCCTACAATCACAATCCGTAATCTGTAATTTACGATTTTTTGTATTTCTTTACTTGACAAAATAAATAAGGAAAAATGGGGAATATTAGGAAAAGGAGAATCTTGAATTTTTCATCTTTTCTCCACTTTTCCATTTTCTCCTCCCGCCGTATCGGAATCCCGCAAAATGCGGGGCTTTCTCCTTGAAATATTTCAGTGGATTTCTGTGTTGTTCTGTAGATAAATCTGCCGAAGGAGGGAATCGAACCCTCACCTCTGTTACCAGAGACCAGATTTTGAGTCTGGCGCGTCTACCAGTTCCGCCACTCCGGCATAATGAAATTTTAAAATCAACATTAAAATACAAGTTTTTGCCATCCTTAGTTATCATAATTCTTTTAGGAGTTTTTGAATGATGTCAAGCGTGGTTATTCCTTCAGCTTCGGCATTGAAGTTTGGAATGATACGATGACGCAAAATAGGAGTTACTACATACCTGACATCATCTATTGAAGGAGTGTATCTGCCTTCAAGTATTGCACGAGCTTTTGCACCAAGAATTAAGTATTGTGAAGCCCGAGGGCTTCCTCCCCAAGCTACCCAGTCTTTTATGTATTTAGGACAATCTGATTTGGAGCTGGGTCTTGTGAGGTTCACAAACTTCACTACTGAGTGAATTAATTCGTCAGAAACTGGCACTTTTCTCACCAAAGACTGGAGTTCTATGATTTCCTGAGATGTAAGTGCTTTCTTTACTACTGGGATGTAAGCAGATGTGGTGGTCTTCACTATGTACTCTTCCTCTTCCTGTGAAGGATACTGGATTTCTATTTCGAACATAAATCTATCAAGCTGGGCTTCGGGTAATGGATAGGTCCCTTCTTGCTCAATTGGGTTCTGAGTTGCGAGCACAAAGAAAGGAGACTCAAGATTGTAGGTTTTGCCAGAGATAGTTACATTATATTCTTGCATTGCTTGAAGAAGTGCAGATTGAGTGCGTGGAGGAGTACGGTTTATCTCATCAGCAAGAACTACATTTGCAAAGATTGGTCCCTTTATAAATCTGAAGCTTCTTCTTCCATCAATTGAGTCCACTATTTCTGTTCCAGTAATATCAGCTGGCATAAGGTCTGGGGTAAATTGGATGCGAGAAAAAGACAATGAGAGTGCCTCTGCAAGCGTATTCACAATCAGTGTTTTTGCAAGTCCCGGGACTCC
>JAGMCN010000106.1 GCA_023129235.1 Caldifarciminota bacterium
GCGAACATAACCTTGTCAATTGCTCTTTGAAGAACTTCGCAAGGAATAGTCACCTTTCTTTTTCCATCCACTTCAGACAGTTTCGGGAAATCTTCTTTTCCCATTCCAGCCATAGTGAATTTCCCCTTTCCGCACTTAATTGTGGCAAGCAGATTATCTACTTTAAACTCAAGAGTAGCAGATGGCAATTCTCTTATGAGATTATATAAATCTTTTCCATTAAGAGCTATTACTCCTTCTTTTAGGATTTCAGCAGTTCCTATCGCAGTCGCAGAGGTCTCAAGGTCTGTAGCACTCGCATAAATTTTGCCATCTTTTGCCTCTAAGAGAATATTTGAAAGTGCAGGCATTGTGCTTTTAGTAGGCACAATCGGGTATATTTTAGCTAATAAAGCATCCAAAACTCCTTTATCTATTTTTAATTCCATTTATCACCTCTCATTTTATATTCTGTGCGATAATATATCTTAATAATATCCTTGTCAACATTTTTTTTAAATTTCTATTTGACATTACTTTATTTCATAATATATTTTGATTAAAGGAGAAAAAATGAAAAAGTTAACTATGTTAATTCTACTTATATCCATTGGTATATTCAGTCAGCTTTCAGCTCAGACTTATTCTGACCTCATCAAGATTGCAAGAGAAGCTTATCGTAACAAAGAATATCTAAAGTCTGCGGAAAACTATGAAAAAGCATTTGAACAAAAGGAAGTCCGGAATAGAGATTATTATGATGCTGCTTGCTCCCGGGCATTGGCTGGAAATGTAGAAAACGCTTTTAAAAACTTGAACCTTGCTATTGACAAAGGCTGGTTACATTTAGAACATACGAAAACTGACCCTGATTTAGAAAGTCTACATAATGAAAAGGGCTGGAATACAGTTATTGAGAAACTTGGCAAAAAAATAGAGGAATATGAAGCAAGTTTGAACACGGAATTAGTTCAAAAATTAAAAGATATTGGTGAAAAAGATCAGAGATGTAGAAAACAAATGCGTGAAGTAGGTAAAAAATACGGGTGGCAATCAGATGAAATGAAAGAATTAGGGAAAAAACAAAATGAACTTGATTCTCTAAATCTCATAAGAATTGAGGCAATAATTGAGGAATATGGTTATCCGGGAAAAAGCCTTGTAGGTATGCAAAGTTCTGTTGCATTTTTAGTAATTCAACATTCTGACCTTGAAACACAAGAAAAATATCTTCCACTCCTTAAAGAATCCGCAGATAAAGGCGAGTTGAGCTGGGCATCTTTGGCATTACTTATAGACAGAATTCATACAAGAAAAGGAGAGAAACAAATTTATGGTTCTCAAATTAAGCAGACAGAAGACGGGAAATATGAATTAGGGCCAATTGAAGATGAACCAAATGTGAATAAAAGACGTGCAAAAGTGGGACTTGGACCTTTAGAAGAGTATGTAAAACATTGGAATATCAAGTATACCGTTCCAAAAGAATAAGTTGCAAAAGTGAGGATGGGAGGGTATAGAGTGAGAAAGGAGGAAAAATGTATCTTTTTGCAATTATACTTATAGCTTTGTTTGCAATATTTGGTATAATCTTTGGAGTACAGAACGCCGCACCTGTTGAAGTGCACTTTTTTGCTAATGAATTCACCACACCTCTTGTATTGGTAATGATTATATCCTTTGCAGGAGGAGCAATACTTGCTTTTGTTCTTGCGATTGTGGATGAAATAAAATTGAGAGGAAAAATAGGAAAACAACAAAGAGAAATTGATACTCTCAAAAAGGAACTCGGCACCATCAAAACTATGCCAGAGCAAGAGGAGAAAAATGAAGATTGAAGAACTATTGCTTGCAGAGAATAAAGATGAAGAGGAATCTCTATTAAGGAAAATCATCCGAAAAGAGCCCACAAATGTTGTTGCTTGCATCAGATTGGGTAACATCTTAAGAGAAAAAGGACGCTATACAGAAGCTTTAAAACTTCACAGGGGTTCACTTACAGGAGTCCGAGATACTTCTTTGAAAAAGAAGCTTTATGTAAATATAATAAAGGATTACATAGGAGCAGGAAACGAAGAATCTGCAATTAATTTTGCTGATGAACTGCGAAAAATAGTATCTCCTGATATTGATGAGCTTAAGTTTTTGGGCTCAATTTATGAAGACCTTTCCCAATGGAAAGAGGCAATCAATTCAAAACAAAAGTTTTTAAGGTTTACAAGAAGCTCAGATGACCGTGGGCTTGCGATTCTATATGCATTTTGGGGAGATTCATTAGCCAAGGAAGGTAATAAAAAAGAAGCCCTTAAACGATTTAAAGAAGCATTGAAGTTTGATAAATTTTGTCTCCCGGGACTTCTTTTTATGGGAGATTTTTATTATGGAGATGGAAACGCAGATGAGGGTATTAAACTTTGGAAAAGAATTTTAGAGGATATTCCTAATTATGCTTTCCTTGCATTTAAGAGATTAGCCGATGCTTATTATACAAGACATGACTTCTCAAAACTTGAGGCATTTTATACTTCTTTTTTAAACCAGAATCCAGAGGATGCACGAGTTTTGGTAATGCTTTCAGAGATTCACGAGAAAAAGGGTGAAGACAAGGAAGCAATTGAAATCCTTGAACGTGCGAGAGAAATAGAACCCCGAAATATAATAATCAAAAAGAAACTTTTCAAGCTTTATTATGACAACAAACGATATGAGGATATGTTCAAAGAGGGAGAAAAGATTACCTCACTCGGTATCTACAGAGGTTTTAAGTGCTACAAGTGCAATACTCAACTTGAAGAGTTTAAATTCAAATGTCCCCAATGCAACCACTGGCTCTCAATAAGATAGCTAACTAAAAATTAGAATTCAAAGTGCAAAAAAATTAACCAAAATAATGAAAGCTTATTCGTGGCTACTCTTTGTATTTGTGATTGGAGTTTCAGAGGCAAAAGAGCCGTCGCGTATTACACGAGGGTTTAGATATACAGCACTTGGCACATCACTTCTTGCTATTGCGTCTGATGGGCTTGTTGAATATTATTATGGTAAATATAAAGATGCAGACATTCCAGAGGAATGCGAGAAATATCGTGGACGCACCCAATTCTGTGAACAATCGCGAGATGTTTGTATATGGACTGCTGGATTGAGTCTTGTGGGGTCTATTGTAGCAGAGAAATTCACAAAACCCCGTGAATCTCACGGCTTTCTTAATAAGTTCCATCTTAAATTATGTAATAAAAAAGCACCGGGGGTCTTAATATACTATGAAATATAAATTGCTTCTTGGAGTTCTGTTATTTATTGGCTGTAATCGCAAGGATTTCCTGAATCCCAATGACCCGATTAACTCTCCTTCACCACCAATATTAATTTATCCAACAGGAAATATGCTTGTTTATGATAATCCTCCAAGACTTTATTGGGTCCTATTAGATACTTCTTTTGATGTGGTTTACGAGGTTCAAGGTGCTGAGAATAGTAATTTTAACAACCCTATATTCTCTATGATAATCTCTTCCGACGGAGACACGGTTTGCTATTATATGTCTGAGGGGCTTCTCAAAGAGCATTGCTTTTGGCGAGTAAGAGCAAAAGCAGAAGGTGCCTCTGATAATGCATGGGGGGAGTGGGCTTCTGGCTCATTCTGGGAAAGGTTTCCTCTTATTGCTGAATATGTAGATATTCCCGGAGGTGATGAAATTATTATAAGAGACGACTATGCCTATATAATTGATGATAGGACTTTTCATATTCTGGATGTATCTGACCCAGCCGAGCCTGAATTTATTGAATCTTTTACTGATTCATCCGTTAACCGTTTTCATGAGATAGAAAAAGAAGGGAACTATCTTTACCTCTCTTGCAGAGACATTCATTATGATTATTTCCTTCAAATCTATTCTATATCTAACCCTTCTTCCCCTCAATTTACAGGAGCTTGCTCACTCCGTTATTCTCCAAACTACCTTGCTATTTCTTATCCTGCTGTATATGTAGGGCAGCCTTCTAATGTAGCCATTGTAGATATATCTGACCCAGCCAATCCTTTTGTGGCTAATTCAATAGAAGTAGATTATAGTATTCGTGGTCTTGCAGTTAAGAAAAATTATCTTATTTTATTCACCTCCTCAAAAATAAAAGTATATGACATAACCGACCCGTTTCATCCTTCTATCGCAAACAATTATAGTTATTCCTATATGGATGAATTTTGTATCTCAGGTGATACATTGTTTGTCGCAGATGACTACTACACATATGATGTTACTATCTTTGATATTTCTGCTCTTCCTGCCATTAAGAAAACGAGTTCATTTTCATCTGACTATTCTTTCAGCGATATGTGTTTTTCAGATAATTGTCTTGTGGGGCGGCACAGTAGTTATACGATATGTATTTTTGAATTAAGTGGAGCAAGGAAGCCTGAGGAGGGAAGACTTTATCCTTCGTATCCCTACACTCGTTGTATATCAGCAAATAAAGGTTATTTGTATTTAATTTCAAGATATGGAGGAATACAAGTTGTCAAATTACACGAGGGAAAATATTAAACCACAGAATATAACAGAAATTCATAGAAATTTATTGTTACCACGAGTCTCTGTTAATTTCTATAAGTCTCTATCCGTTTCTATCTTTTTCTTTGGGCTCTTTTTTCTTGCTGGCTGTGACTTTGGGCTTGACGCTCCTTATGAAGATGCTAACGGAATTTATCTTGACTTGCTTTCAAATACTCAAGTAAATGGTGATATCCTTCTGGTGCAAGGAGATAAAGCTTATGTGATTTACGGTCAGTCTATTACTATATTAAACATCTCAAATAAGTTAAATCCAGAGATGGAAAATTATTATCCTCCTCTTGATGAATATATAAATAATGCGAAGATAAAGGGCTCATATATTTATGCTGTATCTAAATCTGGCAGTTATCCTGATTATAAGTTCATAGTTATAAATATTAGTTCCTCCTCTCCAAATATTGTTGGTGAGTTAAAACTTGAATATAAGGGTAAAGAAGTTGAGACTGACGGCAATTATGCTTATGTTAGAACAAACAACTATTTATTAACAATAGATATATCCTCTCCAACTAATCCTGTGCTTGTAAACACAGTTTATTTTTCATCCGGCTTATATGATTGCATAGTAGAAAATAAGGTAGGATATTTGTATTATAGGAGCAAACTAACTACTTATGATTTTTCAGCGACTACAAATCCTCTTAAGCGGTTTGAAATGGGCTATTGGTGCGGGCATTTTCTTGCAAAGAACAAAGAATATCTATATGTTAAAAACAAAGGTTATGATGAAGAAGTAAGCAGACTGGATGTAGTGAAGATTGGAAGTTCAAATGAACTTGAATTCATCAGATGGATTGAGTTTCCGGATGATATAATAGATTTTGACTTTGATGGATATGGAGTTGCAAGTAGCAACTCTACATTATATCTTTTGAATATTGACGACCCTTCTTATCCGTGTGTTGCTGAAAAAGTCTCAGGAGGAGGCAAATCTCTCACAATAAAAGGAGATTACATATATTATCTCAAGGGGTCGTATTTCACAATTCTCAAGGTTCAGAAGATAAAATGATTCTTTTTATTTTAACAGCACTTATTTCAGGAAAGGTTTATGACGCTGATACTCGGGAGCCACTTCCTCTTGTCAACTTATCCGTAATCGGGACTATTTATGGATGTAGCACAGATACTCTTGGAGAATTCTTTCTGAAAATCCCAGAAGGAGAGTATGAACTCAAAGCCACATATATAGGATACGAAGAAAAACTCTTATCTGCAAAAGTCTTCCCCGATAAGCCGACTAAACTAACCATTTTCCTTAAAAAGGAAGCAATTCCACTTGAAGAAGTAAAAGTATCAGGTGAGCGAATTTCTGAACCATCGTTTAGAGTGCTAAAAGCAGATGAATTAAAGCTTATCCCATTTGCGGAAATGGACTTTTTCCGAACGCTTCAGAGTTTTCCAGGAGTTACATTTATATCCGACCTCATAGGTTGGCTATATGTGCGGGGAGGGATGCCAGGAGAAAACCTCTATCTTATGGACGGAGGCGAAGTTCTCTGCCCTAATCATTACTTTGGAGTTATTTCTGCATTCAATGTAGACCTTCTTGATGATGTGAAATTCTCTTGTGGCGGGTTCTCATCTCGTTACGGAGACAGAATGTCTTCAGTTATGGATATTACGACAAGAGACGGGCTTTTTGGAAGGGGGAAAACAAAAGTTGAGGCAGATTTACTGGAAGCAGGCATTGAGTCAGAATTCTCAGTCACTCCAGCGTGTTCGTATGTTTTTTCTGCAAGAAAAAATTATTTTAAAGCAGTTGCTCCCCTTGTTGGAATAGAAGATGGAATCATTCTGCCTGACTTCCAAAACTTCCAGAACAGATTGTCCTTTTCGCTTGGTAGAAACCACAAAATATCTCTGAGCAGTTTACTTGTGCGAGATGAGGCCTCGGCAGACTTCATTGCATTAGATGAGGAAGCAGGAATGAACTGGAAAAATGTGGGAAATACTTATGTGTTTAACTATTGTGCCGACACATCAGACCACTCTATGAGAATAACGGGTTATCATAGTTATCTTGACAGTGATGCGTTAGGTGGCAAAACTGAAGTTAATAGAATTAAGCGAGTCAGAAAGACAGGAATAAGACAGACTGGTGAAATAAAATTTGGAAAGAAGCATCGTGTGGGATTTGGGATTTCTGGTTCGTATGTAGATTATTATGCAGAAAATGACTATCCTATTGAATTTATAGGGATTGACTTATGGGACCAGTATGGGAGATATTTGTCTCTTTGTGCAGATACCTCTACATCGCAATTTGGGGCTTATCTTTTAACGAACTTTGTGCTTATAGAGAAAATCCTTCTCACTCTTGGCTCAAGATACGACTATATTTCATTGACCCAAGAGAAGACTTTGAGTCCGAGATTTAGACTTTCATATTCTTGGGACCCCAAGACTTCTTTGTTCTTGGCTTGGGGACATTATTACCAGTTTCAAGATTTTGAATTTCTGGAATTTAATCCTAATCTCGTATCAGCTTACGCAAATCATTATATTCTGGGGATAGAAAGAAACTTCGGTGAAGATTGGACAGGAAAACTTGAACTTTATGAAAAAAGAATTAACAACTTGGCATTTATAAATGTGAAAAATGAGATAGCAGATAATAGTGGCTATGGATTTGCAAGAGGTATAGAGATGTTTTTGAGGAAATCATTTACGAATAACTTTTTTGGATGGATATCTTGTGCTTTTTCAAAATCAAGGAGAACAGGGCTTTTTGATGATGCGATAGCTGACTTTGATGCAGACCAACCAGTAGCGATAAATATAATAGCAGTTTATACTTTTGGAAAAGACTATACATTGAGCACTACTTACAGTCATACATCAGGAACTCCTTATACGCCAGTTGCAGGCTATATCTGGTACTATAACGGGTGGAAACCTGTTCCAGGACCAAGAAACTCTGCTCGCTATCCTTCTTATGACAGATTAGATATAAGATTTGAAAAAGGATTTAATATATTCAATGTTAGTGGAGATTTTTATTTTTCTGTGCTTAATGTTTTTCAACATCGGAATGTGCAGGTTTATTCATACGAAGAAAATCATCGCCAACCTGTTTATATGTTGCCGAGACTCGCCTTTTTTGGTATCAAATTTAGAATTCTGTGATGCCAGCTCCATCGGTAAACTATATTCCACAGAAACCGGGAGTTTATTTAATGAAGGACAAGAACGGGAAAATTATATATGTCGGCAAGGCAAAGTCTCTTAAAGATAGGGTTCGTTCATATTTTACAACTCCGTATTCTCCTAAAGAACGTGCTCTTAAGTCAAAGATTGAGAGTGTGGATTATATTGTTACGAACTCAGAGATTGAAGCGTTAGTTTTGGAGGCTAATCTGATAAAGCTTCATTTGCCTTATTACAATATTCGGCTTAAAGATGACAAAAAATATCCATACATAAAAGTAACTACACAAGAAGCGTTTCCCCGTGTTTTCCCAACAAGGGATTTAAGAAATAGGAGTGCTATTTATTTTGGTCCATACACGAATGCAAGAACTATGAAACGGGCTCTTAGGTCAGCGACTAATATATTTCCGATAAGAATTTGCAAGGGCAAATTACCCTCCCGTGCCTGCCTTGCTTATCATATAGGAAAATGCCCTGCTCCCTGTGAAAATAAAATATCTAAAGAAGAGTATGGAGACATTATACAGGAACTCATTGCTTTCCTTTCCGGCAGGTCAAAAGAGGTAGAGAAAAAGCTAAAAGCCAAGATGCAAGAGTTATCAGAGAAATTGAAATTTGAAGATGCGGCAAAAGTAAGAGACCAACTAAAGAGTGTTCAATTTATAGCAAGGAAGCAACGGGTAGTTTTCAATCGTCCAATCAGTCTGGATACTTTTGGGCTTCAAAGGAAAAGAAATACTGCTTGCATTGTGCTTGTCCTTGTAAGAGAGGGAAGAATATTGGGCACCGAGCATTACATTTTACATATTCAATCAAAAGCCAGTGATGGAGAGATAATGCGAGCTTTCCTTTTGCAATATTATAAAAATGCTTTTTATATTCCTCGTGAAATAGTCATTAGGAAAGTTGATGAAAAGGAAACAATAGAAAAGTGGTTTGCCCGTCCCGACACGAAACAGGTCGGGAAGCGAAAAATATTGGTTCCCAAGCGAGGCGAGAAGTTTGGGCTTATAAAGTTTGCTGAACAAAATGCGCTCGTATGGCTTGAAACAGAACAAGAGGAAAAAATTCCAAAAGTTCTGGATGAACTTAAGAAATACTTGAAACTCCCGAAACTTCCATCTCGTATTGAAGCTTTTGATATATCAAATATCGGAGGCAAGTATGCTGTTGGGAGCTGTGTTTCTTTCTTGAATGGAAGAGCCCAGAAATCTGGATACCGTAGATTTAAAATCCAGACAGTTGATGAAATAGATGATGTGGGAATGATGAGAGAAATTCTGTCTCGGAGGGCAAGTGCTGATGAGCACTCCAAGCACAAAAAATTCCCTGACCTTGTGCTTGTAGATGGGGGAATAGGACAAACAAGAGCGGCTCGTGAGAGTATGCCTTCTGAGATTCCAGTCTTTGGACTTGCAAAAAGATTTGAAGAACTGCACACTCCTGATGGCAAAATCATCTCCTTACCTAAAAGCTCTATTGCTTTAAGACTCCTTCAAAGAATAAGGAATGAAGCTCATAGATTTGCTATTTCTTATCATAGAAAACTTCGGGATAAACCAAAGTCGTTATTAAATGAGATTCCCGGGATTGGCAAGCAAAGGAGAGAACTTTTACTTAAGCACTTCTCAAGTTTCAAAGAACTCAAGCAAGCTTCAATCTCTGAGATTGAGGACGTTCCAGGAATAGGCAAAACTCGTGCAAAAGAAATATATAACTTCTTGCGTCTCATTTAAGAGTTCATTTTGGTGGATTACTTTAGAAGCAACCCAAAAAGGACTCAAAAAAATTAGGTTTGGAAAGTTTTGTGATATAGTAACAGGTTCAGAGTTTTCAAGAAAAGCAAAAAATGACATACTTGATTACTTACAGGGCAAGAATGTAGGGGCAGTCCGCGAACCACCCCTACGGTTTGACTTCTCTGGGCTTACTCCTATTCAGATTAAAATGATAAAGGAGCTTCAGAAAATAAAGTATGGCGAAACAATAAGTTATAAGGAGCTTGCAAATCGTGTAGGCACATCACCCAGAGCTTGCGGTAGAATCCTTGCGAGCAATCCTTTTCCGATAATAATTCCCTGCCATAGGGTAATTCGTGCAGATGGGAGTTTAGGTGGCTACAGCGGTGGTATTAAATTGAAAAAGAAACTACTCAAATTAGAGCATAGGATTTTGGGAACTTTTTGAGCATTATTTGTATCTAAACTATAAAATGAAATGGAATTCGAAGAAGTAGTTAAAAATCACTCTAAGAGGTTATTTAATATGGTGTATGGAATGGTAGGAAATTATGATGATGCTTCTGATATTACGCAGGATGCACTTTTCCTGGCTTATAAAGCTTTTCCGAAATTCAGAGGCGAAGCAGGAGTATATACCTGGCTTTATAGGATTGCCAAAAACGAGTGCAGGAAACATTTTTATAAGAAGAAGCTACATACCTTTTTATCTCTGCGAGTTGAAGTAAATAATCCGGGGACAGATGATGACATTGATTCGAAAATTAGGGTGCGGAAGGCAGTTGCTTCCCTGCCATTTGAGTATCGTGAACCGATAACACTCAAGTATTTTAATAGTATGTCTTATCAAGAGATAGCAGATACCCTACGAGTTCCTATTGGGACTGTGAGGTCCAGACTCGCAAGAGGGAGAGAAGCATTAGAAAAGAAATTAAAAGTGAGGTGAAAAATGAAGTGTAAATATATAAAAGAGTTAATTCAGGCATCTATTGATGGTGAAATCACAGAAAAGGAGAAGGCACAACTTGAAGCTCATCTAAAGGAGTGTGAAGCTTGTCAGAAAGTATTTGACCTCGCCCAAAAGAGCAGAAACCTTCTTGTTACCAACATCGTTGAAGAGGAACTCCCACCATATTTTGAAGCAAAGTTCTGGGAAAGGGTTGAGAATGAAGCACATCCGGAGGGAATATTCATTCCCAAAAGATTAATTCCAAAGCTTGCCGGTGCAATGGTCTTGATTCTCAGTCTTGTATTTATTTTTCGTAGCACAAGAGCTACGACTTCCGAGATATATATTGTTTCACCACAGCCACAGCATATAGTATCAGGTGAGGAAACGACAATCAGTGCGGCATTTTATCCAAAGCCCAAAGAAGGGAGTATATCTTTAGTCCTCAATGGCAAGCAAATTGCTCCTCTTGTAGAACTGACAGATGACCACATAATGTATACTCCGGAAGAGCCACTCGAAGAAGGGTATTACAAAGTGAAGGTGCAGATTAAAGACAAGGGTGGCAAGATTCAACAGGAAAAAGAGTGGCTATTTTATGTAGTTCCCTAATCTTTAACCGCGGATGTCGCACTAACAAAAAACTTGCACACAGATATTCACAGATAAAACAGATTCACACAGATGTAATTTATTTCATCAAATCTGTGCTTATCTCTCCAATCTGTGTAAATCTGTGTGCGAATGTCTTTTCGTGTGAATTTGTGGTTATCTCTACGACACCGTAGCTTGTGCGACCATACTAAACCTTCCTGTCCGCATCTTTTTATCAAGCCACTGAGCCCGATATTCCAGTGCCTCGCCCAAATTAATATTATGTCTATAAGGACTATTTGTATCATAGCCAAGCCACTTCCACTCGCCTCCTCCAACACGATACCAGAGCTTCACTCCGCTGATATTCTCGGGCTTAGCATTTTCTTTCTCATTCCCGGGATTCACTCCAAAATGAATCGTTACCTGTCCCGATTGTAAATCCAGTTTCAAAAGTGGTGGGTCTATCTCCATCACATATTCTGGCAACAGAGGAGTGAGCGTAGTATCTCGCACCGTGATGTCAAGAAGCTCTCGCTGGGCGTCTGTCACATCTGGAAACGCTTGAAGCAGTTTCGTTGCTGTCCTTATCAGCTTACTATTATTGGTGCGAGTTTTCTTCTTGGTCTCTGTGCCAGCCCGAGCTTGACTTTGCAACTCTATATTTGATTGATAGACAAGCTTCCATTCCGCATAAGCTGCGGTTATTTGGGCAACTAATTGCTGCGGAAAACCGACTGCATTGGCAATAGCAGGAAGCTTGTGAGCAAAGTTCTTAAACCACTTATCAAACTCCGCATCCTTATACGGAATATAATGTTTTGCCATCTCTATCTCCTTTTATTTATGCAGGACATCCTGTAATCATTTACACACCCGTGTAAGTCTTTTACACACCCGTGTAAGTCTTTTACACACCCGTGTAAGTCTTTTACACACCCGTGTAAGTCTTTCACACACCTGTGGGAATCATTTACACACCCGTGTAAATCATTCACACATCTCTGGGAATCATTCGCACATCCGTGTAAATCGTTCACACATTCGTGGGAATCATTCGCACATCCGTGTAAATCGTTCACACATTCGTGGGAATCGTTCATAGAACTCTCTAAATCATTCATTCCTATTCCTGACTCCTTAATTCCTTTGCCTTTTTAAAAGCTTTAAGTGCTTCCTCCTCCCGACCAAGCTCACGAAGTACACAACCTCTGTTATACCATGCCCAATTAGAATCAGGTTTTAATTCTATTAGCTTATCAAGAACTTTGAGTGCTTCCTCATCCAGACCGAGCTCCTTGAGTGCAAAGCCTTTGCCACGCCACGACAGAGCATTATCAGAGTCTAATTCTATTGCTTTATCGAAAGATTTAAGTGCTTCCTCGTATTGACCAAGGTAGTAAAGTGTAACACCTTTGTAAAACCATGCATTAGCATAATCCGACTTTAATTCTATTGCCTTGTCAAAAGATTTTAGTGCTTCCTCATTCCGACCGAGATCGCGAAGTGCAACACCTTTGCTATACCATGCATTAGCATAATTAGGTCTTAATTCTATTGCCTTATCATACGCTTTAAGTGCTTCCTTATAACGACCGAATGAGACAAGTGCAACACCTTTGAAATACCATGCATTAGCATAGGCTTTATTTGCTTCCTCAATCCGACCGAGCTTGCGAAGTGCATTACCTTTGCCCAACCATGCATTAGCACAATCCGGTTTTAATTCTATTACCTTGCCAAAAACTTCAAGTGCTTCATTATCCTGACCGAGTCCGAGAAGTGCAACACCTTTGTTAACCCATACCTCATCATAATTAGGGTATAATTCTATTACCTTATCATAAGCTTTAAGTGCTTCCTCATACCGACGGAGCTTGCGAAGTGCATCACCTTTGTTATACCATGCCCCAGCATCATCCTGCTTTAATTCTATTACCTTATCCCAAGCTTTAAGTGCTTCCTTATCCCGACCGAGGTTGGCAAGAGCAAAACCTTTTTGACCCCATGCCTCAGGATTATAAGGGCCTAATTCTATTCTTTTCTCAGCGGATTTAAGTGCTTTCTCATACCGACGAACACTTTCCTTTTCTTGCCTTGTAGCGCATCCGAGGAGAGCCAGAAGCAGAACAGGAATTAACAACTTTTTCATTTTACACATCCTTACCCTCACAAAGATACAGCGGGTTTCAAGAAAGTCAAGGAGAAATTGAGCCACATTTTTTCGTTTTTGGGAACTTTTTGGGCAGGTTTTTTATCTAATGCAATGAAAGGAGGTGAAAAAGAATGAAGAAGTTTTACAAACCTAATAATGATGTTAGCTGTCTCCTTGGGAGACGAAAAGGAAGGTGTGAAATGAAGAGATTTTTAGCAATTGCGGCTCTTGTTATTCCATTCGCATTGGCAGGGCAAACAGAAGATTCAGGAGATAAGCCAAATCGCCAGATTAGAATAAAGGTATTACCGAATCCTGCTTTAGTTGCTCCGGGAGGTTCAATCCACTTCGAAGCGAAAGTTGTTGATTCGTTGGGCAATTCATCAGATGCCAAGATAGAGTGGAAGGTTGCTCCTAAGAAATTAGGCAAGATTGGACCTAATGGACTTTTCCTTGCTGCCAATCACGAAGGCAAAGGGATAGTTAGAGCAATAGTGAAGACTAACGCAGGACAGGCAGTTGGGCATGCTCTCGTTAGAGTAAAACGAGAAGGTCCTCATCAAGGAATGTTGGTAAAGGTAATGCCCAAACGGACTTTCGTGAAAGTAGGAGAAGACAGACAATTCAAGGTAAAAGTGTTTGGTCCTGATAGAGAGCCAATTGAGGATGCAAAGCTTGTATTTAAAGTTGCTCCTAAAGATATGGGTAGTATTACACAGGATGGATTATTTACCGCAGGCAAAGAGCGTGGGAAGTGCAGAATCATAGTTTTAGCAAAAAGTGGAGACCTTGAAGGTGTTGGAACTGCTCTTGCAATTATTGGAGACCCTGAGAGGCATCTTCCTGTGAAAATACGGCCAAAACATACGGCTCTTAAACCCGGTGGAACGCAGAAATTTGACTATGAAATCCTTGGACCATCTGACCAAACTGACCAAAATGCTGAGCCCCAGGTGAAATGGAAGGTTATACCAAAGGAGCTTGGGACTATAACTTCGGATGGTGCCTTCACTGCTGGCAATAAAAAAGGCAAAGGTTTTGTCGTAGTTATTGTGAAAGTAGGCGATAAAGTTGGTATTGACCGTGCAGTTGTTATTATAGGGAAACCAAGACGGATACGGGTAAAAATCTATCCCAGACGTGCAATTGTTGAGCCAAATAGGTCGTTTAAGTTTCATGCTCTGACATTTGATGAACGGGGTAATCCTGTACAGTTGCCTTTGAAGTGGTTAGTAAAGCCCAAAGAGGCAGGTACTATCACACCAGAAGGACTTTTCACTGCCGGAGATAAACCCTGCAAGTGCGAGGTAATTGCACTTGTACCACCTAAGTTTGGTATTGGCAAAGCTGTTGCCAAAGTAATCGTCCAAGAGAAATTTGCAGTTAAGATTATGCCCAAGCAGGCACTTATTGAGCCGAAGAAATCGCAGCAGTTCAAGGCATTGGTATTTGACCACCAGGGTAATCCTGTTGATATGCCAATAAAGTGGTTAGTAAGACCTATGGAAGCAGGCACAATCACACCAGAGGGACTTTTCACTGCTGGAGAAAAACCGTGCAAATGCGGAGTTATTGCATTTATACCTCCTCATCTTGGACTTGGCAGAGATATCGCGGGTGTAGTTATCCAGAGGAAACTTACGGTTAAGATTAAGCCGAAGGGAGCAGATGTTCCAGTAGGAAAGACTCATCTATTTTCTGCACAAGCATTCGATGAAAATGGAGTGGTGAATGTTACATTCATATGGAGAGTTATGCCACCCAGGGCAGGCAAGATTAATCAAGACGGATTATTTAAAGCTGGTGATAAACCTTGCTTGTGCAAAGTGATTGTAACTGTGGATCCTCATGATGGACTTGGCAAGGATGTTGCTGGAGTGAAGATTACAAAGTAAATTAGGATAGAGGTTTATACCTCGCATCGTAGGGGCGGTTCGCGAATCGTCCCTACATATTTTATTAAAACCTTTTTTTAAGTCGCAGAGTAAAGATATTCTCATCGTAACTATATTCTCCGCTTGAATAATCTTTGTTAAATATCCCTTTATATTCTAAACTAATCATATCCATTAACTCTATCTCAAAATCAGAGTTTTGAGTGAGGGTTATGTGTGTTCCCAGACTATCTAAACTTTCGCTCCTCCCATAACCTCCTCTTGTGATTAGCTTATTTTTGAGCACCTCATAACTGCAATCTCCTCTGAAGGAATTACTATTACTGCCAAGCCCATAGCTCATTGAAACATTACCTCTGTCAAAACCAAAGCGATTGCCCAAAGTAAAGCTCGTTGAACTCCCAATCATTGAGTGAATAATGTAGGGAGTAAATTTCCAGAGCGTATAATTCACAGAGGTATAGAGATTATATTCCAAAGTATCATAAATCTGGTAAACTTCATAAGTGCCATTGTAATACATATTCTTATACGAAGATGAGAACTCGCTTAAAATCCCTTCCTTGCCTGCCTCAAGATATGGATTTCCTATTGTATAATAACTTTTGCCTATTTTATTGTAAGTAAGTTTGGCATCTATTAAATTGTTCTCAAGCTTTGCAAACAGGAGGTATGCACTTCCAATGGTATCTTCTGGCATATCCTCTTCATAAGTATAAGAAGGTATGTTATGAGTTTTGCTCACAGAATATTCAGCTCCTACAGAAAGATTTTTTAGTATGGGATATTCAAACTCTCCTGCAATGAAGTTATTTATCACAGGTGATTCAACAAGGGCGGTTTCTAAAAGATGTGGCTCAATTCCCAGGGAGCTTGAGTCGTCATATCCGTAAAAATAACTGACTCCAAGTTTTGCATTCCAAAGTTTCCATCTTGCACTTCCTCCAAATAGGTATCGTGTGTAATTGCCACTAAAAGTTGTGTCAATTAAAGTATCAATCAGGGTATCAACGAAAATATCCACAAAAACAGTATCAACGATAATAAAAGTATCAACAAGAGTGTCAATGCAAAGAGTAACATCTTTGTGCTCTAATTCCCCAGCAACTAATTCTATATCCAGGGGAAGTGAAGTTGTATTTAGCTGAATACCTCTTGGAGATGCCACATACAAAGTAAGCAAAGAGCCAGTAGGATATACATCTCCGAGCGATATTTTGGCAATCGGAGTCTCTACTTCCAGATTAAAATTAGTGGTCTCATCATAATACA
>JAGMCN010000107.1 GCA_023129235.1 Caldifarciminota bacterium
CTCTTCTACTCCCTTCAGTATCTCTCATACTCCTTTGAGTATCTTTCATACGAAACTCCCTAACTCATTCATTCCTCTCCCTGAACCGTTCATTCTCTTAATCCAATATAGTCAACCGGTTTTTCTACTTTATTCTTCTTGATAATTTGCTCTCCTTTTAATGCAACATCCATTATTTGCTCTACATCAATGTCCCTGCCTCCAAGCCCATAAATATAATCAACGAGTAGAGGACGCTCAGGAGCATCATATAATGCACTTCGTAGTTCAACATAAACAGGACCTCCCATAGTGCTCATCGTGACAGAGCGGTCAAGTACGGTGAGCAATTTGGCTTTTGATAACAAGTCGCTAAGTTTTTGATGTGGGAAAGGACGCATTGTATTGAGCTTTAACAATCCGACTTTAACTCCTTTTTCTCTCAAAGTATCTATGGCAACACGAGCAGTTCCACAGGTTGAGCCACAAGCTATAAGCACCTGTTCGGCATCCTCCGTCTGGTAGGCTTCAAAAAGTCCATAGCTTCTGCCAAACTTGCCAGCAAATTCCTGAGCAACTTTCTCGATTATCGGAGGCGATTTCCACATTGCATCTATTTCCTGACGCTTGTGCTCAAAAAAGTAATCTTGTAAATCAAGCGGTCCAATTGTGATAGTCTTTTCAAATAAAGAATAAGGTGAACGGTGAGGTCCTATAAACTCCTGGACTTCGTTATCTTCCAGCATATCCACTCGTTGCATAGAGTGGGATATAATAAACGCATCTGTACTTACTATAACTGGCAACAGAACTTCTTCGGAAATTCTTATGGCTTGTATTGTCAAATCGTAAGCATCTTGAGCATCCTCAGCGAAGATTTGAATCCAGCCAGCTTCTCGTGAGCCCATAGTATCCGAGTGGTCGCAATGAATATTTATAGGAGCAGACATTGAACGGTTAACCCCACAAATAACAATGGGAGCACGGAGACCTGCAGCGATATACAGAATTTCATGCATCAGAGCAAGTCCTTGTGATGAGGTGCTGGTCATCACTCTTGCACCACCAGCAGCGGCACCAGTACAAGCAGCAATTGCAGAATGCTCTGATTCTACAGTCACGAATTCTGTATCCACAAGTCCATCAGCAACAAATGAGGCAAACAACTGGACTATTTCAGTAGCAGGAGTAATAGGGTAAGCAGCAACGACATCCGGATTTATCTGTCGCATAGCCTCAGCCATAGCCTCATTCCCTGTTAAAGCACGAATTGGCATTTTTCCCTCCTAATTATCTTTTCTCTATCTCCATATGTATCGCTTGTTTAGGGCATTCTTCTTCACATATTCCACAACCCTTACAATAATCTAAATCTATCCCTGTCATTTTCCCTTCGCTATTTACTTTGATTGAACTATCTGGGCAGTATATGAAACAAATAAGGCAGTGTATACATTTTTCTGGGTCCCATATAGGTCTTTGAGACCTCCAATCTCCAGTTTTAAATTCACGAGCACTGCCCGGCTTAGTAATTATAGTTCCAATGGGCAATTCTTTCCAAGAAGAAAGTGCCATTTTATCCTCCTCTCACGCTATTGTATGCTTTTTTAATTGATTCTAAATTCCCTTCAATAATCCCACTACCTTTGCCTCTAAATTTTTTCACAAGTTTCTTTTTTGTATATGTGATTAAATCCTCGAGTCCTATGATTTCGGTAACTTTGGTAAGAGCACCAAGCATCGGTGTATTAGGAAGTTCCTTGCCAAGCATATCACGAGAGATGCCTGAAGCATCAACAGTGAATACTTTCTGAGTAGTTAAGTTCAATTTTTTATGAAGCTCTTTTGGTTCAAGCAAAGTATTTATAATAATAGTGCCATTAGATTTAAGTCCTTTAGTTACTGGCTGTGATTCTAAAAGTGTAGGATCCAGGACTACTACTACATCCGGCTCTTTAACTCCGCAATGCAGTGTAATTTTTGAATCAGAGAGTCTATTAAATGCCTGGACAGGAGCACCCATTCGTTCTGGACCATATTCTGGAAACGCCTGTAGATATTTCCCTGTTGACATAGCAGCATCTCCAAAAAGAATAGCAGCAGTTTTCGCTCCTTGCCCACCTCTACCGTGCCATCTTACCTCAAAAATCTTTGCCATATTACCCCCTACTTTCCGATATGGGAATTGCGTTAATTACTCAGAGAGAAAGTTCTCAAAATCTTTCGCGTTAACGCCCATAGCTTTTTTAACCAGTTCTTGTGATACTTTCATTGCCTCCTGCCTTACCTGATTGACAGCAGACTTTATAAGGTCTTCAAGTAATTTTTTGTCTTTTAATCGTATAAGTTCTGGGTCAATATGAACTTCCATAATTTCCTGATTCCCATTTGCTACGACTTTTACGAGCCCAGCTCCTGTATTGACCTCGACTTTTTTATTTTTAAATTGGTCCTGCATTTTTGCAATTAAATTTTTCACTTCTTCAAACTTTTTAAGCATTTGCCCAAGATCTTTTGACATTATTTGTGGGTTGTGACTGGTTCGGCATTGAACATTTCAATTGTAGTTTTAACTATTGGCTCTTCTAACAGACTCTTTTTAGATTTAGAAGGCTCAAAAATGATATGTATTGGTTTATTGACAATTTCATTAAGTTCATTCTCAAGGAATGATAAGTTTTCCTCTATCTTTGTTTTGAAGAAATCATTTTTATACTGAATAAGAAGTTCTTCATTGCTAATCTTTAATGGTGTGGTTTGAGCAACAAAGCTCTCAAGAGAAGGACTTTTGTTAGCCACTTTCTGGAGTAGTGATTTCCATATTTGCTGAAGATTTGTTGGTTCTTTTTGTCCATCGGATTCTGCAAATGGAGGATGTGAAGTTGAAGATTGGTCTTTTGTGTTTACAGCTTGGTCTAAAGATTCCGATTCTTTTGGAGTCATTGGGCTCTTATCGGAGAGTATTTTGTCTGTGTCACCATGTGATTTAGAGGTAGAGCCAAGTTGAGTAAGTATTTCGTCGATTGAAATCTGTGTACAAATTGAAGCTCTCACAAGAGCTTGCTGAAGGTAAGTTTCCTCTGATAGTGCATTTCTCATATTTTTTTCTGTATCAAACAAGAATTTTATGAGACGGAGTATATGTGGTGTTTTAAGCAAAGAGACTTGTTTATTGTAAGCTTCGGTAGATTCAGCAGGGATCGGAATACCGGTTTTAAAGAGAAAAATAGTCTGCAAATGATTAATAAGTCCCGACAGCAACTCTTTAGGAGCTATTCCTTGATTTATTATATCTTGAGTCAAGGCAAGCATGGAAGAAGAGTCTCTTTTTATGATATAATCTGTAAGTTCAAAGAAGACAGTTTGTGGAGGTAATCCAAGAAGAGTTTGTATGTCTGTAGTTTTTATCTTACCATTAGTATATGGAATAAGTTGGTCAAGCATAGATATGGCATCTCGGAGTGAACCATCTACAAATTTAGCAATAAAAGAACAGGCAGAATCATCAATTTCTACAGATTCAAGGAGTGCAATATCTTTTATCTTTTCCGAAATGGAGGTTGGACTGACTTTTCTGAAGTTAAAGCGCTGACATCTTGATAAAATGGTAAGTGGTAATTTGTAAGGAGCAGTAGTGGCAAGAATAAAGAGGACATGAGAAGGTGGTTCTTCAATAGTTTTTAGCAAAGCGTTGAAAGCTTCCTCTGTTAACATATGGACTTCATCAATAATATAGATTTTATATTTTCCATGAGAAGGAGCATATTTAACTCTTTCACGGAGTTGACGGACTTCGTCAATTCCACGATTGGACGCACCATCAATTTCAAGGACATCAAGAGAATTCACGAGTTGTATTTCCTTGCATCGCTGGCAAGAATTACAAGGTTCAGGCGTGGGGCCATTTACGCAATTTAATGCCTTAGCAAATATCCTTGCGGTTGTAGTTTTTCCCACTCCTCTTGGTCCGGCAAACAAGTAAGAGTTGGCAATTCTTGCATATTTAACCTCATTTTTAAGAGTCTGAGTAACATGAGTCTGACCAATTACTTCATCAAAAGTCTTTGGCCTATATTTAAGAGGGAATACTTGATACACTTCGTCTATTTTATATATGAGTAAATGGGTTTAACTATTACTCGAGATTCAAGCTCCGTTCAGAATAACAGAGTCATTTTTGGAGGCGAACGGATTTGAACCGTCGACCTTCTCGTTGCGAACGAGACGCTCTCCCAACTGAGCTACGCCCCCCGCATGATTAAAGTATAATTTTGATGTAAGAACTTTTATATACTTCGTCAACAAATCCTGAGACATGAGTAATTGAATATGAGGGTATAACCATGTTATTAAGAAGATAGTTCATAATAATTTGCCCCTGGTTTCTAGACAATGACTCATTTCTTGCATAAACTTCAACAGTAAGTTTTCTTGTAAAAAGCTGTTTTGCAATATCCGCTGCTTCTCGTAGTAGCTCAAATCCGTCTTCAGTTATTGA
>JAGMCN010000108.1 GCA_023129235.1 Caldifarciminota bacterium
GTTCTCTATATTCGCGGGAAAGTATCAAAAATTTTCAAGAACGGTAATGACAAACTTATTGTTTGGGGTGCAGATACACTTACGGGAAAACAAGTTGAAGTTGAGTGTGATATGGTAGTTCTTGCAATGGCAATGATTCCAAATGACGGCACCAAAGATTTAATCAGCAAACTAAAGATTTCCTCTAATGAGCATGGATTCGTCTCAGAAGCACACCCGAAATTAAGACCTGTGGAAAGTATATCAGCTGGATTTTTCCTTGCTGGATGCGCTCAAGCACCAAAAGATATTCCCGAGACTGTAGCTCAAGCATCCGCATCCGCATCAAAAGTTGCTGATTTATTTGCAGAGAAAGAGCTAAAACATGAGCCTACAGTGGTTACAGTGGATGAAAATATATGTAATGGCTGTGGAATCTGCATTTCCTTGTGCCCTTACGATGCCAGAGAACTTGAAATCAAGGATGGAAATCGTGTAGCAAAAGTAAATGAGACTTTGTGTGAAGGATGTGGAAGTTGCATATCTGCCTGCCCCTCAGGAGCAGCACAACTTCGTAATTTAACAGATAATCAGATATTCAAAATGATGGAATCAGCATTAAGCTAATATGAATAACAATTACATTTTTACCGCGGAGCTTGTTGCCTTTATGGAGCGACAGGACTTACCTCCATATCTATATCCTTTTATTAAAACGGCAAGCCGGAAAGAAGATAATAGCATAAAAAGAGACAGCCAACTCATAGTCTTCAAAATCAATGGAACTATAGACTCGTATTATACAATCATTGCTAAAAATGATATAAGTATAGAGCAAATTGAAGACAAAATACAGGAAGACTTAGGAGTTGTTGAGTTATCAAATGAAGCACAAGATACAACAAGAAGACTTCTTGAAAAATTTCACCGTGGAGAATTTACATTTTTCTTAAACCACCATGTTGACAGAGAGAAATACCAATGCAGACGCTGATTTTAAAGGAACTATGGATTTAATGCTAAAAAACGAAACCAAAGGTCAGATAGAAGCCAAAATAAGTGAAGTAATTACAAAGTTTCATAGAGAGCGTGTAGGAAAGGGTCCCAGAGAAGTAAAAAGTCACATTATTGAAGATATGATTGTCATAAGACTGAAAGGAGCATTGACTCCCATTGAACGGGACCTCGCCAATAATTCTGAAGGCATTGCTCTTGTAAAGCGGTGCAGGACTTGTCTTCTCGAGAACTCCAAAAGTATTCTGGAAGAACTTTTACAAGATTTGATAGATATCAAAATTAATAGCTTTTATGCGGACGTTAATCCAAAGATAGAGGAAATGTTCATAGTAGTAGGTTTAAGTGAAGACATTGAGGCAAAGTTTCCAGAACAACACGAAAAAAAATCTTGACATTATTGTATTTTTATAATATACATTATTAAGATAAGTCGGTAGACTATATAAGAAGCAGTCCCGTACATAATTGAGGTACGGGAAGGTTTGTTAGCAAGTAGACCAATGTTCTGATTTCACAGAACATTGGTCTTTTTGTTTATAGAATCTTTGATGGAAAATAAAATCAAGAAACAGATGGAAACAAGAATAAGAGAGGTAATCACAGAGTTTGAGAGAAACAGTATAGGAAAAAGCTTTGCAGAGGTAAAGACCTACATTATTGAAGATATAATAGTTACAAAGTTGAAGTGCGTATTAACACCTATGGAACAACAACTTGCTAAAGACCCCGAAGGCATCAGTCTTATAAAGCAATGCAGATTTTGCTTTCTGGAGAAATTACAAAGTGTTTTGGAAAAAACTATATATAGTATATTAAATGTCAGGACCATCAGTTTTTATAAAGATATTGATGTTAAAACAGGGCAGTGTTTCCTGATCAGCAGTCTATCTGAAAATGTTGAGGCAAAGTTTAAGAAACGAAGATATTTACGATTAGATAAAACTATTGCTGGCTTGGTAGACTAAATAAGAAGCGGTTCCCGATAGCTATCGGGAAAAGTTTGTCATAGAGTAGACCAACATTTGTCCAGAACATAAATTATGTGCTGGATAGGTGTTGGTCTTTTTGTTTGCAGGATGAAAACCTAAATAATGCATTAACCACGAATGACACGAATTGAACGAATTAAAAAAATTTGCACACAGAGATTCACAGATAAGACAGATTTCCACAGAAAAATTTTATCATTCAAATCTGTGTTTATCCTTTCAATCTGTGTAAATCTGTGTGCTAATCTTTAACGCGTTATCTCGGTTAAATGGAAAAGAATAATAAAAAAGTAGGGAGTGTTCTTGTTATAGGTGGTGGAATAGCTGGAATACAGTCATCACTGGACCTCGCAAATTCAGGATATAAAGTCTATCTTCTTGAATCCTCTCCTGCTATTGGTGGGACTATGGCACAGCTGGATAAGACATTTCCAACCAATGACTGTGCAATGTGTATTATGGCGCCTAAACTTGTAGAAGCTGGAAGGCATCCTAATATTGAACTTTTGACTTATTCGGAACTGGAAGGAGTAGAAGGAAATGCCGGGAATTTTAAAGTCAAAATCAGAAAGAAAGCAAGGTCTGTTGATTCTGAACTTTGCACTGGTTGTGGAAATTGTATGACAAATTGTCCAGTAAGGAACAAAATATATCTCCCAGAAGGAGAAAGGAGGCAAAAATGAAAGTAGAGAAAACTAATAAAGTGATGGATAAAAATGATTTTTCGGACTTGGATATTGATCAAAAAGTTTGTGAACTGGTAAACAGTAATGGTTATAAAAGGCCAGACCTCATTCAACTTCTACAAGATATCACTGCCGAATATAACTACTTGCCGGAAGGAGGACTGCGTTGTGTAAGTGAAAGATTGGGAGTTACTTTTGCAGAAGTATATAGTGCGGCAACTTTCTATAAAGCATTCAGTTTAGAACCAAGAGGAAAACACATTATACAAGTATGTGTTGGCACTGCCTGTCATGTTCGAGGTGCATCAAGAATTTTGGAAGAAATTGAAAGAAGAATCAATATAAAAGCTGGCGAGACATCTGAAGATTTTATGTTCACATTGGAAACTGTCAATTGTCTAGGTGCCTGTGCATTAGGACCGATTATAGTGATTGATGGTGAATATCATGGGCAAATGACTCCTGCGAAGGTAAGCAAACTTCTTGAAAGATATACGGTAACAAAAAGAGTTAAAGCAGAGGCGGTAGCAATATGAGATTAAATAATCCCAGAGATTTAAAAGATTTAAGAAAGCGAATTATAGAAAAAAGAGACCCAAATAAACCTTGTGTGATAATATCTGCAAAATCAACCTGTTGTATTCTTAAGGGTTGTAAAAAAGTCATAAAGGCTTTTCGAGAAGAAATAAAAAAACGAAATTTACAAAATAAAATAGATTTAAAAACAGTAGGGTGTCTTGGATTTTGTGAAATAGAGCCGGTGGTTATTATCCAACCCAATGATGTATTTTACCAGAATGTAAAGTCCGAAGATGTTAAAACGATTATCACGGAGACAATCATTCAGGATAAAATTATTGAGGATTTACTTTATGTTGATGTAGATACGGGTGAGAAATATGTCTTAGATAAAGACATTCCATTTTATAAAAAACAGGAGCGTCTTGTTTCAGGGAATAATTGCTTGATTGACCCTGAGTGTATTGAAGATTATATTGCTATAGGTGGATACTCTGCTCTTTCCAAAGTTTTATTTAATATGAAGCCTGAGCAAATAATTGACGAAATAAAGAAATCAGGATTGAGAGGAAGAGGTGGTGGAGGATTTCTAACTGGAAGGAAATGGGCATCTTGTAGAAAAGCTGAATCTGAAGATGGAGTAAGATATGTAATCTGCAATGCTGATGAAGGTGACCCTGGTGCTTATATGGACAGGTCATTGTTAGAAGGAAACCCTCACAGTATTTTAGAGGGAATGATAATAGGAGCTTATGCTATTGGCAGTCAGGATGGCTATGTTTATGTCAGAAATGAATATCCCTTGGCAGTAAAGCATCTGAAAACTGCAATTAAACAAGCGGAAGAATATGGACTCTTAGGCGATAACATATTGGGCTCTGATTTTTCCTTTCATATTAAAATCTCCAGAGGAGGTGGGGCATTTATTTGTGGGGAATCAACTGCTCTTATGATGTCACTCGAAGGGAAGGTTGGCAGACCTCGTGCCAAATATATTCACACAGTAGAGAAAGGGCTATGGAATAAACCAAGCAACCTAAACAATGTGGAAACATGGGCAAATGTTCCTCTGATAATAAATAAAGGTGCTGACTGGTATTCAAAAGTTGGGACAGAAAAAAGCACAGGGACAAAGATATTCTCTTTAGTTGGCAAAATAAATAATACTGGGCTTGTAGAAGTACCTATGGGAATCACATTGAGGGAAATAATTTACGATATAGGAGGCGGGATACCAAATAACAAGAAATTTAAGGCAATTCAGACAGGTGGACCTTCGGGTGGCTGTATTCCAGAGAGTCTAATAGACTTGCCAGTAGATTTTGATGAACTTGCAAAGGCAGGTTCAATGATGGGGTCTGGTGGTATGATTGTTATGGATGAAGATACTTGTATGGTTGATGTTGCGAGATATTTCTTGGATTTCCTTAAAAATGAGTCTTGTGGTAAGTGTGTGCCTTGCCGTGAAGGAATAAAGAGAATGCTTGAAATTCTAAATGGTATTTGTGAAGGCAGGGGAGAAATGAGAGATATAGAACTTCTGGAAGAATTGAGCGAATATATTAAAGACAGTGCACTTTGTGCACTCGGAACAAGTGCTCCTAATCCAGTTTTAACTACGATAAAATACTTCCGAGAAGAATATGAAGCACATATAAAAGATAAGCATTGTTCCGCAGGAGTATGTAAAAACTTATTTGAATATTATATAGACGATAGTGTCTGCACTGGGTGTGGTTTGTGTGCAAAACGATGTCCTCAAGAAGCTATTTTTGGAGAAAAGAAAGAACCTCATTCTATAAACCAAAGCAAATGCATAAAGTGTGGCGTGTGTTTTGATGTTTGTAAATTTAATGGAGTGAAAAAGGGACCATTAAAAGGAGCTCTCGTATGATAAACCTAACTATTGATGGAAAGCAGGTCCAGACAAAAGAAGGAATGACA
>JAGMCN010000109.1 GCA_023129235.1 Caldifarciminota bacterium
AGTTCAGAACCGAGCCTGCACAGTGATTTAAACAAGTCCTTGTCTGAAGTCAGCGGCACCTTCGGGAAATCTATTTTCAAAAATTCCTCGTATCGTTTTCGATACGTAGGCGAGTAAAGAATAGCGTAGATATAACAGAAAATCTCTTCTGCCGTTGGTTCTGTGCCTAATGCTTCTTTTATGGCTTGTAAAAACTCGAGAGTGAAGTTTGGTGTGCGCTCTGGTTTGGATGCTTTCTCATCTGACAACTTCACTTTTGATTTATCAGGATAGAGATAGAGTGGAAAGAGATAATTAATTTCCCGGGTTTTATTGGAAACCACACAAGATTCAACAATTTTTTCTGAAATAAAAGCATGGTAAAATCCCACTTTATTCTGCTGTCTACAAACTAATAATCCCAAGTTCTTCCGCATCATATGCTGCATGACTTCAGGGCGTGGCATACAAATAAATCCCCGGGAATGCCCTGTGTAATACGTATATTTTATATCAAACGGGCGATAGAGAATAGGAACAATAAGTTCTTTTTTCAAACCAGATTCTTTTAAGTCATTCTGTGCAAAAGTGATTTTCCAATCTCGAGCATCTTTTCCTAAATTATACGTACTTCTCGCAATATCTTCGGGCAGAGCTGAAAAGTCCCGAACTATTTCCCAAATCTTTTCTGGAGAATCTTGAATCGTTAGACTGTCTCTGGCAGTAACTATCCCGACTGAATTTTCAGGCATTATGTCTGTTATCTTCCACCCTGATTCATATTCCTCTTTCAGTTCCACATCTTGGGGATAGAAAAAATAAAAGGGTGATGTGGGAGTTACTTCTTCCCACTGTATAGTATCAATGCTATTGTCAAAAAGCTGTTTGTATTTTTCTTCTCTGAGACCCCATAAATCTGCATGATGAACTTTAGCAGGACTGGTTTTTTGGGGATTCTTAACAAAAATCCCAATAGCCACGCCCTGCTGGATATCAAAAACGTTTTCATCTTTTGAACCATCAGGACACTTCTCCTTCTTCTTTGAATTTCCATGTAAATCAAGAACATATATATCGGTAAACGATTCCATTAATTGTTGCCTCATCCCTCTAAAAGTTGGATTATCTAAATAACTATGATTAGTAATAAATGCGAGAATTCCCTGACCTGTTTTATTCACTTTCCACTGTCCAAACCTTATGAATTTTACATAATCGTCATTAATCCATTTTGGGTTTCTTTCACCGAGCGGTTTCCCGTCAACTTCAAAATAATTCGATTTATATATATCATCCAAAGCTTTGCCTCTAAGAAGTTCAGCTATCCACGTAGTGTTATTTGCAGAATGTCCTGCATAAGGAGGATTTCCAATTATCACAGTTATTGGGTACTTTGCTTTGATTAAGTTTGCTCTATGACTTTCTTCAGCCAACCAATTGAGATAAGCATCTAGTGTTCCAGCACCTTTATGAGTACCTTCTAGTGTATTTGTAAGGTAGACACCGAGCCTTTTTTCAGATTTAAAATCATAACCTGTTTCAGCCAGTTTAAGACCAAGTTTTAAATGAGCAACAGCATAAGGAGCCATCATCAACTCAAAGCCAAACAATCTAGGGAGAAGGTGCTTTGGAACATATTCGTTCCATTTTTTTCTTAAATCTTCATAACTCAAATCTTTATGTTGCTCATCAAACGTCTTTTTGATTTCTTCGATGACATATTTCTGAAAGGTTCCTGTTCCAGTCGCAGGGTCAAGTATTTGGACTTTAGGCACTTTCTTTACATCCTCTACCAAACTATTGTCTTTCTTGGATTTTCTTTGGTATTTGATGGGTATTGTTGATGTATCCGCCAACCCATCCGGGCAACCAAATTCAGTTCGGAGAATATGGTCAACAGACCGAACAATGAAGGATACGACTGGATCGGGTGTATAAAATATTCCTCTCTTTACTTTCTGATGTGGATCATATTCCATCAAAAACTCTTCATAAAAATGGATAACCGGATCTTCTCTCCTTTTTTGCCTTCCAAAGTCCTGTAGAACAGCCTCTATATCTGTCTCTTTCAGGGTTTTCATTAATTCAGTCACGCCAAGTTCATCCAAATCCAGCCCATACTTATTATCCTCGCCTATCTTTGTGCATTCCCTGAACAAGTTTCTCAGGAAGGGATTGGTATTTGGTATGATGGCGGCTATGTCTTCGTCTTCGAATTTTTCTTCATGGGTGGCTTTTGCGGAAAATAATCCGTAAGTTATCGTCTGTGCATACATATCGGCAAACGTATTTAAGTTGAGATCATGGATAAGCACTTTTTTGAAATTATCAAATAACTTATGCATGGCCCCATCTTTTGCCTCATATGAATAAACTTCCTTAACCTGCTCTCTAATCTGAGAAGCAAGGTGGGCCATCTTCTCTGCCAACTTTTTCGATGTTCTTATTACGTATCTATATTTTCGTGTGAATGCAGATGACCAGCTTTCCCTCCAATGTTCTCTATCAGTTTCATCTTCTGGCCAACTGAGTTTACCCAATTCTAGAACATTCTCACGATATCTTAACGCAGTATCATATTTATCCCATGAAAACGTTCTTAGCTCTGGTAGACCCTCCTCTGATTCTGCGAAGTGTGCAAAGGTTATTTTTCTCTCATCTTCCTCCCCCAATGAGGATATGAACATTAGATCTTCACGGTCCCATGTTTTCATCCTGTCTTTTCTTTTCCTACGAGAATATATTAAAGCCCGAAGGATTCTTCGTAAAACCACGACTGGGAGTTTTTTTGGCTCAAATTCAATATAAAAAATGCCCCATGGTTGATTGTCCGTTAACGGACGAATCTGCTTAATATTCTTAATATTGACAGCATATTTTTCTTCAATGCCTAACTCTACTGGGTCATAATCAAATGTTATTTCTTCCGCATCCTCGATCTCAATAGGCCAGTCCAATTCATCCCTAAGATAAGTAATAAGTGATTCAAAGGTTTTAACAGATTTCAACCGAGATACTTTTACATCAACCATTTTATGACAACTCCATCCATGCTTTTAGTACAGATTTTACTCCAATTGGTGCTTGAACCTTTTTAAGATAGGTATTTTTTACATGTTTATCCATCTTAATCCTTATATCCTTAAGTAATTCTTTAGAAATTGTCTGCCTCCGCGGAGTGTCCTCTTTACAACGAATATATTCAATTATCTTTGTAGGCTCCTCAATGATTTTATCTGATTCAATATCATAGAGATACCATTTTGTAAAACCTGCATCTTCCGTCCATTCACCCGTAGATACATCTTTATCTGGAAGAAGATAACAAAAGAATGCAGCCTTAGCATTGGGGGAAATATGTTCCTTTCCACTAAATATCTTCAATGGCAAATCCCTCAACCTAGATGGCAACCCAAGATTTTCTTTGAGAAGCTCCTGATACTCTAAGTGCATTTTTTCCAGAAGTGTTGTAGTACCTTCATATCCTTGATTGAACTCCCTCAAAGCTTCATAGTCATCTTCTGGGGTCAATAACTTTTTTCCTTCGATTCCGAAAGTTTTTGAAATTCGGAGAGTTTTACTGGTCACTTTCTCATATAAACTCAAAATGTCATTTAGTTCTTCTGGGGGTAAGTAGTTCCAATATTGAACAGATCTTCTAATATCTTTCAGTTCCGGATGATCTTTTATTATCCTCTCCTCAACTTCTTTGTCTAA
>JAGMCN010000011.1 GCA_023129235.1 Caldifarciminota bacterium
GTCTCCACCCCAGCAGTCGTTTGCTACTGTGCAAGGAAAATCCTCAACCAAAAGCTCCCTTATCGCTTCTGCTCCTAAATCCTCGTATGCAATTATCTTGGCTGACTTAACCGATTTTGCAATTAAAGCCGCTACCCCACCAGTTGCTGCAAGATAGACTCCTTTATATTCTTGCAGTGCCTCTCGCACTTCCTTATTCCGATTACCTTTGCCAATCGTGGCTTTAAGCCCATTCTTATGCATAAATGGTGCAAAGGGGTCCATACGATACGAAGTTGTTGGTCCTGCACTTCCTATTACATAACCTGGCTTTGCAGGTGCTGGTCCCACATAATAAATCACTGCCCCTTTGAGATTTATAGGAAGTGGCTTGCCGGCTTTTAATAACTCATATAATCTCTTATGAGCAGCATCCCTGCCCGTGTAAATTATGCCAGATAATAGAACTTTATCCCCAATCTTAAGTTTTTCAATATCCTCATCATTTAAAGGTGTCTTGAGCTTTATCTCATTTCCCATAATCCCTCCCTTACAAAAAATCACCGCAGAGTCGCAGAGTTCGCAAAGAAAAATTGTAATTATAAAAACCTCTGCGTTCTTTGCGTCTTTGCGGTGAAAGTATTTTAATCCGTGTAATCTGTGACTCCCATTTATTTCTTGCTTAAAAATGAAAACATAACCAGGTACTAAGAGACCCTTCCGTAGGAAGATAAAAATACGCATTGTCATTGACATAAGAATTATATTCTTCACTATAATAATTCTTCCTTTTCTCATAACACCGTGAAACCCTGACTAAAGAAGTTTTGAATCTCAAACTCAGTTGCTTGCCCATAAGCCCAAAGAAATACTCAACACCAGGGTCAATCCTCATACTGTAAGTTTGTTCTATTCGCTCATCTTTAACCTCGTAATACATAAAACCAGGTGATAGAGCAATAAAAGGCGAAAACGAACTACTTGCACGAAAATATTTATAAAGTCCTATTTCCACAGAACCGTTCCAACCCTCATAATTAGAATCTCTACGTCGTCTACACTTTCTTCGGCGCTTCCTCCCTTTATCATGTCTACCGGAAGGCGCACTTCCTATACCCACCATAACTGTCTTAAAGGGCCTCCATAAAATAGAATATTGGTCAAAATCAAAAAGCCCGTCCATTTCCAGCCCTACTGTCCATCTACCCTGTAAGTTTGCGAGCTTCATTGCCCTACTCGTAGGTGTAAACATTAAAACACTAATTAACCACCACATTTTTCTCTCCTTTATGAAGTGCAAAATCTTTGATTTTTCCTTTGCAACAACATCGTTGTTGCACTCCATATTTTAAAAATGAAAACATAACCAGGTACTAAGAGACCCTTCCATAGGAAAATAAAAATGGACATTATACTTGACATCAGAATAATTTTCCCCATTATAATACTTGCGTTCTGTATAATACCGTGAAGCACCGACCAAAGAAGTTTTAAACCTCAAGCTCAACTGCTTGCCCATAAGACTAAAGAAACATTCAATGCCAGGGTCAAGACTCACTCTGTAAGTTTGATACGAATATTTGTGCCAGTTTTCTCCACCGTAGTATGAAGAAGACATGCTAAAACGAGGCGATAGGGCAATAAAAGGTGAAAACGAACTGGACGCACGAAAGTATTTATAAAGCCCAATACCTGCGGACCAACTCCAGCTCTCATAATCCGTATCGTCCTTATTAAGCCGACCATTGCCCTCTATCCCTATCATAACCGTCTTAAATGGTTTCCATAAAACAGAATACTGATTGAAAGCAAGGAAACTTCTCATCCCTAATCCCACTGTCCATTTACCTTGTAAATTCACCAAACTCGTGGACGAGCCTGGCACTCCAATCATCAAAACACTCAATAAAACCCACATCTCTCCCTCCTTTTCAAAATAAATACATATAAAAGTTTGTCCAAAAGTACCTTTTTATCACGAAAATCAAGAAATTTAGAAACCACGAAAGTTTGTAATTTTTTATTGTTAAAGAATTTCGTGATTTCGTCTCCCGCTTTCTTCGGGATCCCGCTAAAGGCGGGGCTTTCGTGCCTTCGTGATAATTTTTTGGACTTTTAGGCATTTGTTTATATTACTGCATTCTTGTGCCTTGAAACATGGCAATTCAAGTTGACCGCCACAGGCATCGTCGCTATATGACAGGGATAAGTCTCTATATGCACTGCCAGAGCAGTTGTCCTTCCACCAAGCCCCATAGGTCCTATTCCAAGATTATTTATCTCCTCCAATAGCTCTTGCTCAACTTTAGCAAATTTGGGGTCTGGATTTGACGACCCAAGTGGCTCACGAAGCAAAGCACGCTTCGCACTCATAGCACATCGCTCAAATGTTCCGCCTATCCCTACTCCTACAACCACAGGAGGACACGGATTGCCACCTGATTTTCTTACTCGCTCAACTACAAACTTCTTAACTCCCTCTATCCCATGAGCCGCTGTAAGCATCGCAACTTCCGCCATATTTTCTGCACCGCCTCCCTTGGGACAAAAGACAATCTTTATCTTATCCCCGGGAACAATATCTGTATAAATAATCGCAGGAGTATTGTCTTTTGTGTTCACACGCGAAAGCACAGGGTCATCTACAATAGACTTTCTTAAATAGCCATCTTGATAGCCCTTTTTTACTCCTTCATTTATTGCATCCTGAAAGTTACCTCCAGTAATATGAACTTCCTGTCCAAGTTCAACAAAAAAGATGGCAAACCCAGTATCCTGACATATCGCAAGCTTCTCCTCACGAGCAATCCGATTATTCTCTATAATCTCATCCAATATTGCCTTGCCAGTTGGCGAATCTTCCTTCTCTTTTGCTTTTTTTATAGTATCAAGAACATCGTCCGGCAAGTTATAGTTTGCATCCATACATAGATGAGCAACAACATCAATAATCTCTTCAGTATTTACATCTCTCATCTTGCCTCCTATTTTTTCCATAATTCAATAACTTTTGACTCTCCAGCCGCACGCACGATAGCTTCATGCTGTCTCCTATTCTTGAAATTAATCTTAAACTCCAACTCAACAGTAATCCAGTCGGAAATGGGTATGCCTGCTATTTTTGCAGGAGTAAAGACCCATGTTTTAGCCATCGGCTCAAGAGCTTTCTCATTCAGCTCAAGAATTTCTGATTCTATAAGTTTTACTTCAAGTGCCTCTCCTTTTTTACTCAATAAGATTCGCAACCACGCTTTTCCCTCTATATTCTTATCAAGTAGTTCCTCAGGATAATCCGGAAGCGATATGCTTTTAGGCTCAGGTAATTTATATATCACACTCTCGGGTGTCCCTTTGCAAAGGAGTCGTAGTTCATCATAATTCTTTCGCTCTATTTGTATGCTGTTAATCACATCGCCTTTTTTAATCCTTTTCACTACATCCATTCCTTTAATCACCTGCCCAAAAACTGTATATTTTCCATCAAGACTTTCACGACTTGGCTGTGGAGGCAGTGGGGCAAGGCAAATATAAAACTGCGAGCCCGCTGAATTCGGGTCAGCGCTCCTTGCCATTGCAAGTGTCCCCAAAAGATGCCTCTGCTTATTAAATTCTGCGTTTATACTATATCCAGGATCTCCAGTTCCATCACCACTTGGGTCTCCTCCTTGAACTACAAATTTAGGAACAACCCTATGAAATGTCAGCCCATCATAAAATCCGAGGTTTGCAAGCATAATAAAGTTCTTCACAGTATTTGGAGCATCTTCTGGGGAAAACTTTATATAAATCTTCTCACCATTTTTCATAGTAATAACCGCTATCTCTACCCCATCTACTTTAAGCGTATCAAGAATAGCTTTCCTGACCTTTGGTGTAACTTTTGTCATTTTACCAAACCCCGTTGTTGCAAAAACGAACATTGTTAAAAAAAGAATCCACTTTTTCATCTTTTCCTCCTATGTCTATTTTATCCATAAACTTCAAAAAATAATTAAAGCGAATTTCTTGACGCAAAGGTCGCAAAGGAAAAATTAAAACTCTGCGTTCTCTGCGACTCTGCGGTAAAAAGCACTAATCAGTAGCCTCCACTCTACAGGGTGAAGTCCATATTTTTATCAAGTTGCAAAACAAAGCCTGCCATAAGCTTTGCTACATTCTCAAGGTCATCTAATGAGATAAGCTCAACAGGTGTGTGCATATACCTATTTGGAATTGAGACAAGCCCCGTAGCTACACCTGACCTTGTTAACTGGATTACATTTGCATCTGTGCCTGTAGCTCTCGGTGCTGCTTCAATCTGATAGGGGATTTTATCTTTCTTTGCAACATCCACGAGCAAATCAAATACTTTTGGATTTATGTTTGGACCTCTTGATATTACAGGACCCTTACCTATTCGTTTATCCCCATTTTTTATAGCCCCTGACTCCTCTGCTGGATAATCTGTAGCAAATGTTACATCTGTGGCAATTCCGATATCCGGAGCTATGCCGAATGCACTTGTATGTGCTCCACGAAGTCCAATCTCTTCTTGAACCGTAGCTACGGCATATACACTGGCTTTTAACTTCTTCTTGGAAAGAATCCTCAAAACCTCAGATACCACCCATGCACCAGCTTTATTATCAAATCCTCTTCCAACCACTCTGTCTTTATTTAAGACCTCAAATCCAACTGCAGGAATTGCTGGGTCACCGATACTAATAAGTTTCTCGGCTTCTTTTTTATCTTTAGCTCCTATATCTATAAAGAGTTGCTCAAGTTTTGCTACTTTTTTCCGTTCTTCAACTTCTAAAAGATGAATTGCTTGTCTTCCTATCACTCCGAGAATCTTCCCTTTTTTTGTCTTAACCCATACTCTTGTTCCTGGAACAAGGTGTAAATCAATTCCTCCGATTGGCGAGAAATACAAGAACCCGGATTTATTTATATATTTCACCATATAGCCGACTTCATCCATATGCCCGGCAAGCATCACTCTGGGTTTGCCATTTTTATTTAGCACTCCTATTGCATTTCCATGCACATCAGAAGATACTTCATCCGCAAATTTCCGAGTCCTCTTTTTCCATGATTCTCTTGCTTCTTCTTCAAACCCAGAAGGACTCATTGAGTCAACAAACTTCCTAAAAAAATCTAAGCTTTCCCTTTCCATTTTTCCTCCTTACATTTGTTCTATAACCTTTTCTTTTGCCTTTTTATATTCTTCATCAGAGAGCGTTCCCTGTTCATGCAATTTTTTGAGCTCCTCAAGCTTTTCGGTCGTGTCCTTTTTCCCTGTAAGTTCATCAATCCAGGGACGTTTTGGTGGAGGCCCAATTGACGGAACCACTAAATAATAAACAAGTGCAAATATCCCGAGGAAAAATCCCCCAATAACTGCAAGTGGAATGCTCCTTCCTTTCTGTCTTGCGATAAGTATGCACGCTATCCAGCATCCAGCCCACATAATGCTCCCAAAACCTACCATTTCTCCCTCCTTTTACCCATATATAATTTGAAATTTTGCAGGTGTCAAGAAAATTTTAACCACAGAGGACACAGAGAAAACGCAAAAAATAAAAAATTTGAATTACTTTGTGTTCTCTTTGTGACCTCTGTACTCTCTGTGGTTTATAATTTCATAGTGATTCAAGAAAATTATACCACGAATGAATACAGATGAAAAACTCTATCCCAAAAATATCACGGAAAATTTGGGTTGACAGAGGATTTTCTACGATATATTTTAAAGAGATGTTTATTGACCGAATAAAGATACAGGTTAAAAGTGGTAAAGGAGGAGATGGGTGCATAAGCTTCAGAAGAGAGAAATATGTTCCTCGTGGAGGTCCGGATGGTGGAGATGGTGGTCAAGGTGGGGATGTTCTTCTAAAAGCAAGTTCTAAATATCCAAGTCTTTCTCATCTTCATCATATTTTACATTTTAAAGCTGGTAACGGGCAAAATGGGAGAGGTAAAAATCAACATGGAAAAAATGGAAAGAACGTTGTAATTTCGGTTCCTCAAGGAACTGTTGTATATACCGTAGAATCAACTCAAAAATTATCCTTGCTTGGAGAACTTATTCGGCAGGGAGAATCCCTTGTAGTAGCAAAAGGAGGACTGGGCGGAATAGGGAATACGAGTTTTAAAACCTCAAAGAACAGAGCTCCACGCATTCGGAAAGTTGGAGAACCTGGAAAAAGTCTAAGCTTATTGCTTGAGCTAAAGCTGATTGCAGATGTAGGACTTGTTGGATATCCGAATGCAGGGAAAACTACTTTACTCAGTCAGATTTCAAATGCAAAGCCTAAGATTGCTTCTTATCCATTTACAACTCTCACACCAAATTTAGGAGTTGCATATGTAGATGACAAGAAGCTCACAATTGCTGATATTCCCGGTATAATAGATGGTGCACACAAAGGAAAGGGGTTGGGACTTGAGTTCCTTCGGCATATAGAACGTACTCATCTCTTGATTTTTGTGCTTGATGTTACACGAGACCCTGCCGGTGATTACAATACTTTAAGAAATGAACTAAGAGAATATAACCCAAGAATATTAGAAAAGCCGTCTATCGTAGTATTAAATAAAATAGACCTTGTAAGAAATTGCAAATTATTCGAAGAATCCTGTCGCAGACTCCTTTGGAGCGGAAAAGGAGCAATTCCAATTTCTGCATTAAAAGGAGATGGCATAAACAAACTTCGTGCGGAGCTGATGAGAGTTTAGAGTAGAAGAGTTTATCTTAATTACTTGACTTTTTAAGATAGTGGAGTATAAGGTTAAATGATGAGTATATTTTTACTTTTGTTTGGAGTTTTGTGGAATGAGAAAAAGCAAGTAGATACTTTATTGCCGGAACTTGCCTGGCCCTATTATATCTTTGAATCCACTGAGATTGAGGGGTATAAAGTAATGATGTTTGAGCCCTCTATGCCCTGTTCTGTGCGTCAATTTATGTGTGGAGTAGGTTCTATGACAGATAATACAAATAAGAAATGTTCATTATTTGTGTGGAGTGATGCTGGTGGGGAACCTGGGTTGTTATTGTTTAATGAGAACATCACTATTAGTGCGACTGATTCCGGCAAGGTTTACTTTTATTGGCATAAGTTAAGTTCGCCAGTACCGGTAGTTGGTCCATTTTGGATTGGAGTTAAGGAACAAGGGTGTTTGTTCCCTACAATAGTCTTTGATGAACTTCAAAAAGCGTCAGAAAAGTCGATTCATAGTAAAGATGGGACAAATTGGCAAGCTTTTGATGGAGACTATTTCTATGGTGTAGTGGTTGATTATGGAGGAAATGCTAAGATTTATGTGGAGCCGGATTCACTTGAGTTACTTGTGAACGAGGGACAAGTTGATTCTGAAACGATATGGGTTTATAATAGGTCGCCTTCGTGCGATTTGTTAGTAGATAGTATCCGTTGGAGCAAGGATTGGATTTTATCTGTGAATCCTGAGGCTTTTTTATTGTCGTCGGGCAATTCAAAGCGTGTAGATGTAGTTGTTGAAGGTTCAGGAGTTGGAGAGCACTGTGATACCCTCTGGATCTTTTCAAATGACCCTGATGAGAGTATATATCCTGTGCCAGTGTTGATTTCGGTTGTTGGAATTGATGAGGAAAGTCCACAGTCCACAGTCCACAGTCCACAGTTAGAAGTTCATCCGAATCCAGCTTTTGGAGTAGCAAATATCAGATTTCAGATGCCAGATGCCAGATACCAGAACTCCGGCAGGAGACATCTAACATCTAACATCTCATTAAAAATTTATGATGTTGCAGGGAAATTAGTGAATGTACTTTTTGAAGGAGAAAAGGAGTTGGGGGTTCATACTTTATCGGTTAAGCTCACAGGTGGTGTTTATTTTGTGAAACTCAAAGCAAATGGTCAGGAAATAATCAAAAAATTTATAATAATAAGATGATTTTTTTCTTTGTAATGCTTCTTGAGCCTATTATTACTCCCGGTTCCCCTGGGAGTTGGAATGACGCGTGGGTATTGGATGGTCATGTAATAGTGGTGAACGATACTCTTAAGATGTGGTATTTAGGAAAGAAGGAATATACTGGTGTTTATAATTACATGGGTATTGGGTATGCATATTCTGTTGATACAGGCAAAACATGGCAAGAATATTCTGGCAATCCAGTGTTTATCACAGATAGTAATTCACAATGGGAACATTCAAGTACAGGTTATGATGGGTTATGGGAAGCAGTGGTGATTTATGAAGACGGAGAGTATAAGATGTGGTATCAGTCTCAGGATTATTGTAATTGCTGGAATACTTTATATGCAAGGAGTGATGATGGCATTAATTGGGAACGAGGAAATCAGGGAAAGCCAGTAATATATGCAAGTTATCACGAAGGAGGAGGGTTTCCACGATGGGATTCTTGGTATGCTGGGGCAAGAGCAGTAATAAGGAGAAATTCTTTGTATTATATTTTTTATGAGGGAGGAAGTTTTAGTGCGATGGGTAATCTTTCTCTGGGACTTGCAATTGGGACAAGTGAGACTGTTTTTACAAAAGTAGATACGAATGCCCCAGTATTCACGACTGTTGGAACACTTGATACAATGTGGGCAGGAGAATCAATAATTCCAAATGTTATTCTTAATGATGGAACCTTCATCTTGATTTACTCACCTAATATTACGCTTGCGCCACCTGCTACTGTAGGACTTGCTTTGAGCAAAGATGGGATAGATTGGGAGCGGTATGATAGAAATCCTTTTTGTGATTTTCATAGAATGGGAATTCCCGGTGGACAAGTTACTTCAGTATATTGGGATATTACACCAGGATTAAAAAAAGAATTGATTGCAATATTGAGAAGAATCCCTGCGGGTATATTTTCCTGTAGAATGCCTGTTTTATTGCTCAGGCCGTGAAGAAATTATATGATTAAAAGACTCTCTTTACAATTTATGGGAAGTTCAAGAGATTTTTCAGTTGCTTGTCTTCAATGAACTTCTGCGAATATCAGAAAATTTGTGTTAATCGGGTAGTATGAAAGGGCTTGTAGTATTGATTTTATTTGTGTATTCATCCTGTCCGTCAGCTAACCCCTGTGAATTAGATTTAAAAGTTCTTCAGGATTCACTGAACTTACGAGGTAATCCCTGGGTTGCAGGAACAACATCTGTTTCCGAACTTTCTTGTGAAACCAAACACAAGTTATGTTGTGAGATATTTTCTGACCCTATTGAAGTCTACAGGGATAAAAGTGTAGAAGGTCTTTGCTTCCCTCCTTCTTGGGATTGGCGAAACCATAAAGGACATAATTGGATGACACCTGTCAAGAGTCAACTGGGTTGTTGTTGTTGTGGGTGTTTTGCTACTGTTGCTGGATTTGAATCTCGGCTAAAGATTGTGAACAACCTTCCTGATACAAATATTGACCTTTCTGAGGAATTTTTCATCTCCTGTGATTTCCGCGATTTTGGATGTCATGGAGGAAGTTTAGATTGGTATGCGCAATTTGTGGCAGAGACAGGAGTTCCGGATGAAGATTGTTTTCCATATATAGCAGAGGTTTTGCCCTGTTGTATGTCCTGCCCTGATTGGGAAAATAGAGTCAAGAAGGCTAAAACTTGGAAAACTACATCCTATGTTACAGAATATAAATTACGGATAATGGAAGGACCTTTAGCATGTTTATTAACTCCTTATTTAGACTTTTTTTATTATAAGGGTGGGGTTTATGAGCCTATTATGGGAGAGAAATATGTTCATGCAGTTTGTTTATGTGGATGGGATGATGTAAAAGGAGCATGGCTTGTAAAAAATTCAGGAGGTGAGGGCTGGGGTGAAAAAGGATACGCTTGGATACGTTATGGTGAGGAGGAATTAGTGGGCCCCGGACATCCAGTCTGGTTAGAGGTAGAAGCATCTAAAGATTTTAGAGACAGTTTAGAGTTTAAAGTTGAGAGTTTAAAGTTGAGAGTTTGTCCAAATCCATTCAGAGAAAAAACCGTTATTCGTTATTCGTTAAGTGCAAATCAGATAATTGATGATTTGCGATTCACGATTCACGATATCGCTGGGAGATTTGTTCGGGAAATTCCGACTCACGATTCACGAATCACGAATCACGAAATAGTATGGGCTGGCAATGATGAATTAGGAAATAAAGTAACACCTGGTATTTATTTCTTGCGAGCCGAATTAGATAATAAAAAGTATATCAAGAAAGTAGTTTTATTGAAGTAGAGGCATCTCAAGATTGCAAGAGAGAGATAGGTAGGAATGTCTGTTTTACTAAAATCTTGCGCAGCAATGAGACTTTCACTTTAAAAAAGGAGAAAATATGTGGATTTTCTTGTGGTTTTGTTTAATTTTCAATCCGTCAGCTCACAACGAGTCTGCGACCGATGGTTCGAAGAATCCTGTCGCAGACTCCTTTGGAGCGGGAGAAAAAGCAGGTTTTGATTCTTTGAATATGAATTTTGTGGGTAATTGGCCCTTTGGGTCGGGGTCTTGGGCTGTTGCAGCTGATTCTTCAAGGGGAATTGTTTTTTTGGGAGCAAGTGGAGGAGTGTATTCAATAGATGTAAATACTCCCTCAAACCCGATAAAGATTTCCGAAGGAATTCATACCAGAGGACTTGTTCGTGATTTATTTTATAGAGATAGCACTCTCTACATAGCAGACGGAAAAGGAGGATTTGAGATATGGAATGTCAAAAACTCAGGTAATCCAGAAAAACTTGGGTATTATCTTACGAGTGGTAAAGCATGGGGTGTTGGAGTTAGTGGGGATTACGGATATATTGCAGATTATAGTTCTGGACTTTGTATTATAGATATTAAGAATCCCAGCAATCCACAAGAGATTAGTGCATATGAGGGAATTGACTATGCATACGATGTAGCAGTATCAGGAGATTACGCATATATTGCAGATTGCAATAACGGACTTCGGGTTATAGATATTTCTGATTCTTCTAATCCGCAAGAGGTTGGTTTATACACTGCACCGAGTTATACAGAGGCCATAGCACTGAGTGGAAATTACGCATATGTCGCTTGCTATGACTCTGGGCTTCGCATAGTGGATATTAGTGACTCCTCTAATCCTCATGAGGTGGGTGCATATGATACTCCTGGCTATGCATTAAATGTAGCGATAAGAGGTGCTTATGCTTATGTAGCAGATTGTAATCACGGGCTTCGTGTAGTAGATATTAGTATAGCTTCTAACCCTCATGAAGTGGGTGCGTGTGACATATCAGGGTTTTTATTTGATGTGGTGGTATTTGGGAACTATGCATATGTGGCAGATGAACTCGCTGGACTTCGAGTTATAGATATTAGTAACTCCTCTAATCCTCAAGAAGTAGGAATTTATAAAATTCCTCATCATGCATACGGTGTCGCAATAAATGGAAATTATGCCTATGTTGCAGACTGCAAGGCTGGACTTCGAGTGCTGGATATCGCAGACCCATCGAATCCTAAAGAAATTGGATGCAAGGAAACTCCAGGGCGACTTCGAGATTTAGCGATAAAAGGAAACTATGCGTATGTAGCGAATGGTATATGCGGGCTTGGTGTTTATGATATAATGACTCCATCGAATCCAATATATATAAGAGAATGCCCACTAACGGGTTATTCCTGGGATATAGCAGTTCAAGATAGTTATGCGTATGTTGCAGCTCAAAATTCTGGATTGCGGGTTATAGATATAAAAGACCCCCGAGAACCTCATAGTATAGGATTTTGCCCTGTGTGGCAGACAAGAGCTGTTACGGTATCAGGAAATTATGCTTATGTTGGAGATGGACCCTTTGGGGTTCATATTATAGATATCAGTGACCCTTATCATCCAGAGAAAAAAGGTAGTTATGTTACACCTGGAAATGTATTAGCCGTGGCAGTATCAGGAGATTACGCATATATTGCAGATTGCAATAACGGACTTCGGGTAATTGATATTAGGAATCCTGATTCACTTAAAGAAATAGGATTTTGCGATACACCCGGCAATGCAGAGGATGTGGTAGTACTTGGAGACTATGCGTATGTAGCAGATTGTGGAAGTGGAGTTCGTGTTATAGATATTTCTGACCCTTTTAATCCGAAGGAAGTTGCCTTTTATGATACTCCGGGATATGCTCTGGGAATTGCTGTTGATGGAGAATATATATATATAGCAGACAAGAATGCGGGAATTCAGATTTATAAAATTTCATTTACAGGAGTGGCAGAAAAGAGTGAGCGCGACCTCTATGTTGCGAGTTCTTGGATTAGGACAAGAATGGGAAAAGGAGGCGTTCTTGTAGAATATAGCTTACCTCTCTTAACTCTCAACTCCCAACTCCCAACTATTTTCTTATATGATGTTCTTGGAAGAGAGATTGACAAGTTTGAGCTTGATACAAAAACTCGTCCCTCCCAACCCCTAACCCCTAATCCCCAAACCCTAACTCACGAGTTCTGGATTGATATGAATAACTATGCAAATGGAGTTTATTTTATTAAACTAACCCTGCCAGACAGAACTACAAAGAAGTGCAAGTTCATCTGGGTTCGGTAAACTTTAATTTAAGATATACAACAGTTCTATGTTCCAGTAGCCACAATCATAAATATAAGGTGACATCCTGACCCACAATTTTAATGGGGTTGCTTTCATAGATAATCCTAAGCATATAGGATAATCAGAAAAGAATGTAAAAGTATTAGTTCTATCATACTCAATATGGCCTATACTATGGCCTATATGCTGGGAAAAATTACCTAATATTGAAAAATTACCTAAAAGTTGTTCAACACTAATTCCTAATCTGAAGATTATTCTCGTGTCAGTCTTTAATCCTTCTATCAAAGGGTGTGGAGGTCTATAAAAATATAAATATTCTAACTGCCCGATTGTATAAATTTTTGAGGTAGGAGTATTCACTAATGGTGCACCTACTCTATCAAAGACAGTAATAAAATAATGAGAAGAAGTATCAATTAAAGAAATATAAGTGATAGAGAAATAATTATTAATTCTTCCCTTAATTCCTATACCAGCATTTATGACGGTTTCACTAATTTTTGGGGATTCGGACGGCCAATGCCAATAGGCTTTGTACCGAAATTTAGAAAAAGTAATTACTCCATTTACAAGCTCGTTCAAAATCATACCCAAACTGAAAGAATGTACCCTCTCATCTACTGGAATGCCGGAATAATGAGAATAATCTCGGTCATCATAACTATATAAATATCCTATGCCTAAACTTTGTTTTCCCATTTTTCGAGCATAAACTATACCTATTTTCTTGTCGTTTAAATCAGTTAACTTTTTTATAGAGAAAGGCAAGATAGTTCTTATGTAAACACTGAAGCCAAAATTAGTTAGTATAGCACTTCTTATATGGTAATCATCATAATAACGGTAAGGATAATTCCGCTCGTGGCCATTAAAATATAGTCTGTTTTTTGTTATATTAGCAGCCGATGCAGGATTAAGGAATATATCTGTTAGAGTATCTGGTATAATTCCAGGAGATAGAGGACTTAGTAATTCAGTTCGCACAGATAATTCAGGTATCCACAGGTACTCTGGCCTTTGCGACCATAACAATAATAAGAAAAGTAATTTAATCCCCATAAGAAAGACTGACTTCCCAATAATTTGTATTAAATGGTTCGAAGAATCCTGTGGAGTGGTTGCTCATACTCACTGTCACGGCAAATGGTAAACACTTATAAGTGAATCCCATTGAAATGAATTTAGATGCTGAAATATATTCGGCTGGTAAAGTTTTAGGCTCTTCTCTCTTAAAATATTTAATTTGTATAGTATAGCCACCATATAAACTTAATTGTTTAAATGCATTAAAATCTAATACGAGTGGGATAGAGTATTTAATGTGCTCATTCTCCCACTCAATTTTTATCGCTTTTACAAATGAACCTCTTTGCAAATGATTTATATGGTACGCACCCACAAAATTAAGCTTATTATCAGGTAAATTACTTAATAAAAAAGCAACTCCATAATTAGGAGATGCGTGAGAAAAATAAGTTAATGATTCGAATGCTTCTGCAGTGTCTTCCTTTGAAGTTATTATAGAAAAGGAAGTATTAGGTGGGAAAATGAAGCCAAACTTAGCTCCTAATATATAATTCCATCCCTCACTCCAGGGATATCTATACCACCAATCTTTACGGTCAACAAAAATTGAAGCTCCATACTTTATATTACCATCGTAGCCAAAAAATATTTCGCCTCTATTATGTTCGTGTAATTCATTACGACGAGGAGCTTCTTCTGAAAGTGATACCATTCCACCGAGACAAGTTTTGTTGGTGTTTATTATAGGAAATATAGTTCTGTAAGCCACAAAATCACGATAGTATTCCTTTAACCTCAGAAGGTCTAACCAATATTTGTTAACATCAAGCACGGATGCCGGATTCCAAATTGCATTTATACTACTATCCGGGTAAATACCAAAAAGTGTATAACTTGTAGCTTGGTGTTTTACCGATGGGAAAGTAAAAACGTGCTCAAGAGAGAGAAACAAGAAAAATAGCATTTAACTTATTATCCGGTGAGTATCGGAAAAGTCAAGTCTTTACCAAAGGTGGGTAGGCAAGCTTTTATGCCTTGCAATAAATATGGGTAGGTTGAAACCCTCGCTTCAACCATCTTGAATTATCTCATAAGGCATATTTTCAGTGTTTTTGTATAAGTTTTACCCTGTGATTTTGCAGATAATTTGCTAAAATATACACCTGTTGCAAGTTTCTCTCCAGAATTATTAGTCGCATCCCATCTTGTAGTATAACAACCTGCATTTCTCGGTTCATCTATAAGAGTTGCTACTTTCTCTCCAAGTAGATTATAAATACTAATATTTACATTAGAATTTTCTGGTAATCCGAATTTAATTTCAGTGGAATTGGAGAAAGGATTAGATGAATTTTGAGAAAGTAAGAATTCATTGGGTAAATTTAAATTCCCTTCTTCTGTTCCTGCATCTGGTTCTAACTTTATAAGCCATAACTCTCTCACAGGAGGGGCAACGGGTGAAGTCTCTCCACTAATAATATATCCTCCATCTTGCGTTTGTTGGACAAAATGACCAATATGAAAGCCACTGGTATTACCTAAAATTTTTGTCCATAAAGTATCACCCGATGTGTCTGTCCTTAAAATCCAAAGAAGACTGAACGATTTTGTTCCAGTTATGATATATCCACCATCTTGCGTCTGCTGAACAGAATAGCCTGCATCGGTGTACTCTCCGCCAAAAGTCTTATCCCATTCTTTTTCACCCAGTGAATCTGTCTTTATTAGCCAGACATCCCCACTTGGTTCACCATAGGACATTGTTTCTCCGGTTATAATATATCCACCGTCCTGTGTTTGTTGAACACACTTTCCTATATCACCATTGGTTCCGCCAAAAGTCTTATCCCATTCTTTTTCACCCAGTGAATCTGTCTTTATTAGCCAAACATCATCTGAACTTGCATCAGAATAGGTCCCTCCAGCAATGATATATCCACCATCTTGCGTCTGCTGAACACATCTTCCTTCCTCATAACCACCGGTACCGAAAGTTTTATCCCATTCTTCGTTACCCAGCGAATCTGTCTTTATTAACCAAACATCCCCATTCGGTTCACCATAGGACTCCGTATATCCTGTTATAATATATCCACCATCCTGTGTCTGTTGGACACTTTTGCCTTCTTCACTCTCGGTTCCACCAAAAGTTTTATCCCACTCTTTGTTGCCCAGGGGATCTGTTTTTATAAGTCCAACATCTCCAGTTACGGCTCCTGTCATAACATATCCGTCATCTTGTGTCTGCTGGACAGAATAGCCACAAGATTTATCGCCAAAAGTTTTATACCACTCTTTATTACCCAGAGAATCTACCTTTAGAAGAGGCATACCCTTAGGACTCTCAGATGTATTTATACTTCCTGTTATGATATATCCGCCATCCTGTGTCTGCCGGACAGAATAGCCGATTTTCATTTCCTTGAATTTTCGTGTCCATGCAGTATCAGGTGCTTCTGCACATAAACTCGTGTCTCCAAACAATAAAACACCAACAAAAATAGGCAAAAAATACTTCTTCATAATTACACCTCCTAATATTATTTTACTTCCTTTTCACAAAAAGTCAAGTGAGATTATATAATTTCTTGGATTGACACATAACCCGAAATAATTGGTGCTTGACTTATTAGAAATTAGGAGTTAGGGTTTAGGGATTAAATTAAGAAGGAGATAACTTGAAAGAACTGGGTGTAAAGAAAGGAACAATATTAACATTTGGAGGAAGGAGCTTATATTTTGTCTTTGCCTTTATATCCGGGATTATTATTGCACGAACAACTGGCCCACAAGGCAAAGGAATTTACTCTCTTGTAATTCTCACTGCAAGTCTTGTGGCAATATTGACAGGAATTGGAGTTGGCACTGCAAATGCCTGTTTTGTTGGACGCAAGCCAGATAGAATTCCGTCTATTATCACAAACTCAATATTTTTAATGATTCTATGTTCCATTTTGCTTGGAGGTCTTTTTTTAATTTTCCAGAACTTTCAGATATTTGAACCAACTAAACTTATGTTCGTCGGGATTGCATTTGCAATTGTTCCATTCATACTGCTTATGAGCTTATTTAATGAGATTTTACATGGGATGAATAAAATCCTGGAGTTTAGTTTGATTAGAATAGTAGCTCCATTTATACAGGTGGTTATTTTATGTATCTTACTCAAGGTGTTAAACTTGAAATTAGCACTTATGGGATGGGCAATATCGCAAATAGTAATGACAGTTTTAACTGTTTTAATTCTTTTCAAGAATACAGGTAGGATTAATTCCGTAGATTTAGACTTAAGTTTATTTCGTGAGTCGCTTGTTTTTGGTCTTCAGGTATGGATTGCACAGCTTGTTGGAATGCTGAATCTCAGGATTGATATGTATCTTGTGGCTTATTATTTAACTCCTCGTGATGTAGGATATTATTCAACAGCAGTCGGGATAGCTGAATTTCTCTGGTATATACCGAGTTCTATCGCTATAGTTATGCTTCCTGTGTTCACGCGAATGGATGCAAAGAATGCCAAAGAATTAGCTTGCAAAGGAATAAGACTCTCGTTGTTTTCGGGCGTGGTTTTATTAGTTCTTTTATTAAGCATTGGGAGATTTATTATCCCAGCAATATATGGAAAGGCATTCCTGGGGGCAGTGCTTCCACTTAGTATACTTTTGCCCGGAGTTGCTGTGTATGGAATGGCTCATATTACGAGCACATATTTTAATGGACATATTAGCAGACCAATCATAAATACCGGCTTAGCGACTATGTCCTTGATTATAAACGTTGTGTTGAATATAATATTGATACCAAGAATGGGAATAGCTGGTGCGGCACTCAGTAGCACGATTGCATATATATTAGCAATAGGAGTGTGTATATATATATTTACAAGGTTATCGGGTTCATCTGTAAAAGATATGCTGTTTGTGAGGAAAGACGACTTCAAAAGCTATTTGCAGATTTTTCGTAGAGGAAAATTAAAGTGAAGCTTTCAATCAGCATAGTAAGTTACAATACAAGAGAGCACTTAAGAGCCTGCCTTGATTCTATTCAAAAGAATTTATTTGAAGAATCCTGTGGAAAGGATATAGAATATGAGATTGTTATAGTTGATAATGATAGCAAAGACGGAAGTGTCAGGATGATAAAGGAAGAATTCCCTGATGTGCGTTTAATAGAAAATAAAGAGAATCTTTTTTTCGCCTGTACTAATAATCAAGCAATAAGAGCAAGTAAGGGTAAGTATATATTACTTTTAAATTCCGATACTTTGATTTTTGATAATTCAATAAAGGATATGATTCTCTTTATGGAGCAGAATCCTGATGTAGGAGCTATTGGTGGCAAAATGTTATACGAAGATGGAGGAGATCAGGGTAATGGCTGGAAGTTTCGTGTTCCATTGGAGAGTATTTTCTCTCAAGACCCTGTTTGGAGACTTTTCGGAAAAAGATTTAGGATAAAGAGGAAAGAGTCTATTGTGCCGAAAGAAGTGGATGTAGTGTCAGATGCTTTTATGTTGGTGAGCCGTCAAGCGATTTTTGAAGCGGGACTATATGACGAGAGGTTTAAGCTATATTATACGGAAGATGACATTTGTCACAAGTTAAAGCGAAAAGGGTGGAAATGTTATTATTTTCCCTCTGCTTGCGTTGTCCATAAGCTGTTTGGTTCAAGCAAAGGAGCGAGTAAATTGGCTTGGATAAAGTTAACCGACAAACTAAAATATTATCGGAAGTATCATGGACTATGGATAACAATGGGGATAGGATTCTTTTCGCTGGTTGATTTTGTTATGCATCTATTAAGAGGATTGAAGAAATGCCAGGAATAGCAGGAATAATTAGTGAATCGTTAATCGTGAACCCTGCATCGTTAATCGTTAAGGAGATGACCAATTTAATGAAACACGAGGACTTTTATTCACTTGAGACTTATGCAGATGAGAATGTAGCTTTAGGAATTACATCTTTTTCCAATAAACTCATTTTTAATGAAAAAAGGACTCTGCTCGGACTGATTTCTGGAGAGTTTTTTGGTGAAGGAGTAAACTCACTTTTAGATTTATATGAGCAAGAAGGGATGAAGTTTTTATTTAGAATAAAGGGAGAGTTTGTTCTGGTAATATATGATATAAAGAAAGGCAAGCTTTTTATTGCCTCAGATAGATATGGATTTAAGCCATTGTATTATACAGAATTGTCTGATGAGTTTATTTTTGCCTCTGAGATTAAGGCAATTATTAAATATCCGAAAGTGAAGCGAGAAATTGATTCAACTGGGTTGGCAGAATATGCTCTTTTTAATTATCCCCTTGGGGAACGGACATTGGTCAAAAACGTACAAAGGTTTCCACCTGGTGAGGTATGGGAATTTGATGTAGGGACGAGTCAACGACTCACCCCTACGAAAAGAAAATATTGTGAATTTAGTGAGTTATTAGGAGGAAAATTATTGTCTGCTCGTGATGGGCTTGAGCAAAGTGGAGAGGTTTTTCGCAAAGTTGTAATGGATCTGCTGAAAAGAGAAGATAAAATTGGGCTTACTCTTAGTGCAGGATACGATAGTCGGGCAATATTATCAGTTTGTGGCGAGGCAACCTCGCCTTTGCAGGTTAAAGCTCTTACTTTTGGGGAAAGAACAGACAAAGAAGCTCTAATAGCAAGTAAATTAGCACAAATAGTGCCCTGTGAGCACTTAATGCAGGAATTTGAGCAGGATTTTGCTGATGGAATAATGGATTTCTTATATCAGACCGTTTGGATTACAGATGGATTATGTAACATAACACATTCTGGACTATTATATGTATTCAAGAAGCAGAGAGAGTTTATGAATCCTTGTTTTGCTGGGTTTGGAGGGAGCGAGATAATTCGTGGATTGCAAGATACAGGACTTGCTTTCTCTCTAAATTCAAAGGATTTTCTTTTCTCCGATACCCGACAATCAGTAATTAGCAATCATCAACTTGGATTCTTTTCTCCTGAGCTCTTGAGGAATGCCAACGATTTACGATTCACGATTTGCGATTCACGATTTACGATTCACGAACGTGCCTTATTTTTCTTGCTCAATGAGGTTATCAGAAAATATTATGGGGCAAATGTTGCACTTATGAATTCACAGGTCCCTGTAAGACTTCCATATATAGACCATGATTTTTTGAAATTCATCTTACGGACTCCCTTCTCAATTTTGCATACTACTTCGTTTTCCCGAAATCCGCTTGAGAGATTAAAAGGTCAGAGGTTTTCAGCAAGTGTTATTAAATACAATGATGCAAGACTTCTTGAAGTCCCGACAGACAGGGGATATTTGCCAAAATGGAATCTCGGTAGTTTTGGGTTGCCTGTGATATTTTGGCACCAAATTCGCAGAAGATTAGCAGGGGCATATTGTGATACACCCCTATATAGATTTATGAGATTAAGTGTCAAGCATATTTTAGAAGAGTCTCAAACTTTAAAACGAGACTATTACAATGTAGCTAAAATAAAAGAGGCAGTAAAACGATACCCAAATTGGAATTTACCAGAGTGGCGGGAGCTATCAAAAGTAGTAACATTTGAACTCTGGTTAAGGAGTTTATAGCAAAAACTGTATGGGCAAGGTTACTTCGCTCCTACAAATTTATATGGTTATTGACTTGTCCACGGGATTCTTCTAACTGTGAAAGAAAGAGGAAATTCTCTGTTTGAGGAGATTAAGGTTCTTTCCTTTTAGTGCAGAAACAAACACTGCATCCGGATATTTCTCTTGTAATAGAGGCATAAGTGCAGGGTTCAGGTCGGTTTTATTGAATACATAGATTATCGGATGCTCAAGAATATCAAGGTCTTCAAGTATCTGGTTTCCTGCAAGTAGTTGAAGCTCGCAATGTGGATGAGATATATCTATTACATGAAGTCTGAGGTCTGCTTCAATTGCCTCCTGAAGAGTAGATTTGAAGCTTGCTATTAGTCCGTGTGGTAATTTCCTTAAGAATCCCACCGTGTCAGTGAGGAGGATTTTGAATCGTGAATCGTGAGTCGTGAGTCGTGAATCGTGCAAATAAAGGACACGAGTTGTAGAGTCAAGGGTTGAGAATAATTTATCCTCTACCAGAAGGTCAGAATGTGTAAGTCGGTTCATCAGAGTTGATTTCCCGGCATTTGTATAGCCAACCAGTGCGACTCTAAAAAGATTCTTCCTCCGAGATGACTGGATTTTCTTGCTGAGTTCAATAGATTTGAGTATCCTTTCAAGTGAATTTATATGGTCTCTTATCCTTCTGCGGTCTATTTCAAGTTTTCTCTCCCCGGGACCTCTTGTTCCAATACCTCCGCCGAGTCTTGATAATGTGACTCCTTTGCCTGTGAGTCTTGAGAGTCTATACTTTAGTTGTGTAAGTTCAACTTCCACTTTAGCGGCTTTTGAATGAGCGTGCTTGGCAAATATATCAAGGATAAGCTCGGTTCGGTCTATTACTTTCCGACCAGTAATATCCTCAAGGTTTCTTATTTGGGTGCCTGTTAGCTCTTCATCAAATACAAATGTATCAATATCAAGCTCCTGGGCTATTTGGGCAAGTTCATGAGCTTTCCCCTTGCCAATAAAGAATCTGGGCTCAAGTCTATCACGACGCTGTAATATGCGTTCTATAACCTCACCTTCTGCTGTCTTGACAAGGGCAGCAAGTTCATTAAGCGAGTCAAGTTTCTCCCACCGCTCATCGTATTTAGTTAAGACACCTACAAGGAATACTTTTTCCATACAAAAAACCTTTATCTAACTGGATTAACTGGATTTTAGTTCTATAATCTTTATCTCATAGAGTCTGCGACCTGTCAATTCTGTCTAAATTCTTCATTCCTCTCATCTTTTTCTAACTACTTGAGAATCGTCAGCTTCCTCGTTGCCTTGTAATTATTTGTCTCAAATCTGATGAAGTAAATGCCTGTGGGCGTATTGTAATACGCCCCTACATTGATTGTATGATAACCTTTTTCCTGAGTCCCAGAGTAAAGCGTCTTAACCAGTCTTCCTGTTATATCATAAAGTCCCAAACTTATGTCCGCCTTTTCTGGCATCCCATACTTAATCAAAACATTCCTAAAAGATGGATTCGGATATATTTCTAATCTCCAATCTCTAATCTCTAATCTCTCATTTCTTTCTTCTATTCACTCTTCCGGCCCTATCCTTATAAGCCAGACATCATTAAAGCCAGCACCAAAAGACTGTGTATATCCTGCAATTATAAAGCCCCTATCTGCACATTGCTGAACAGACTCGCCCCCATCCCAGTCAGTTCCGCCATAAGTCTTAGTCCACAGTGTATCACCATCTGCATTTGTCCTTATAAGATAGATATCAGAAGAGCCAGCACCGTAGGAGTGGGTTTCACCCGCGATAACAAATCCCCCTTCTGCACACTCCTGAACAGAAGAGCCACAATCATCAGAAGTTCCTCCATAAGTTTTTGTCCATAGGGTATCACCATCAGTATCTGTCCTTATAAGATAGACATCATTAGAGCCAGCACCAAAAGAATATGTCCGTCCTGCAATTATAAAGCCCCCTTCTGTACACTCTTGAACAGAACAGCCCTCATCCATGTGATTTCCGCCATAAGTTTTAGTCCACAGTGTATCACCATCTGCATTAGTCCTTATAAGATAGACATCAGCAGAGCCAGCACCAAAAGACCCTGTCCGTCCTGTAATTATAAAGCCCCCATCTGTACACTCCTGAACAGACCTGCCATAATCACGGTCAGTTCCGCCATAAGTTTTAATCCACAGAGGAGCACCATCTGCATTAGTCCTTATAAGATAGACATCGCTCTCGCCAGCACCAAAAGAATATGTGTATCCTACGATTATAAAGCCACTATCTGCACACTCTTGAATAGAATAGCCACAATCAGTATAAGCTCCGCCATAAGTTTTAGTCCACATAGTATCACCATCTGCATTAGTCCTTATAAGATAGACATCGCTCTTGCCAGTACCAAAAGATTCTGTCCCTCCTGCAATTATAAAACCACCTCCTGCACACTCTTGAACAGAATTGCCCCTATCAATGTCAGTTTCTCCATAAGTTTTAGTCCACAATGTATCACCATCTGCATCTGTTCTTATAAGATAGACATCACTCTTGCCAGCACCAAAAGACCATATCCCTCCTGCGATTATAAATCCCCCATCTGCACACTCCTCTACAGAATTGCCCCAATCCTCGTCAGTTCCGCCGTAAGTTTTAGTCCATAGTGTATCAGGACCCCCGGCAATTGCAGGCAAGGACACAAT
>JAGMCN010000110.1 GCA_023129235.1 Caldifarciminota bacterium
GAGCCCATATATTTGCCTCCGATGATTGGAGTCGGGTCATATCCGCTTTCTCCAGATACTATTGAGCCCTCTGCTATAAGCAAGGCAATTTTGGGTTTGCTCTTTTCCCAAGCTCTTGGAAGTTCTTCACGCTCAAGGAACTTCTTGATTGGCTCTCGCTTTACTTTCTTGCCTAAAAATCTCTCTAATATATCATCCATTTCATATAGATAAGCAACTGTATCTATAAGTCCCGATTTCATAGCCTTTTCAGAATTAAAAAATACCTCTTTATTTATGAGTTCAAGAAGCGTATCAGACAAAATATTTCTGGCTTGTGCAATCTCTTGAACCATTGGCTCCCATATATCATCAATATAGCATTCAAGCTGTTCACGGTCTTCTTCTGACATATCTTCTCGCTCCAATATTTCTCTCGCAGACTTATATTTACCCCTATGTGCAATATCCGTTTCTATTCCAAGTTTTTCCAGAGTTCCTTTTAGATACAGCTTCTTCCCCACAAGTCCAGGCAAGACCAAGTTCCCAAGCAGAGGCAGGATTATATAATCTGCAACAGAGGAAAGGTAATAGCTGCCAATCCCATATCCTTCTGAAAAGACAACAACCGTCTTCCCTGATTTTTTGATTTCCAGAAGTTCCTGTCGCAGTTCTTCAAGCTGAGCTATACCAAGTCTATAGGGCTTAAAATGAATAAATAAACAACTTGCATCTTCTCTCTTTTTTATGGTTTCAAGGTCACTTAAAAGGTTATAAAATCGGGGATTCCTACTCCTTTTAAGCCCAAGATATTTGCTTTTCTCCTGCATTTCAGGGTAAGAACCTTTAATGGTAAGCTTAACCACCTTCTTTTTCTTAGGCATCAAAGTAAGATACCGCTCACGAGAGAGAATCAACCCGCCTTTCCCGTGCTCAAATTTGGTGTCAGCATTTCCTCCTATTTTAAGATTTCCAAAAGATATATCTGCCCCAAATCTTATTTCTCCATCTTTATTTAGATTAAGAGAAAATGTAAGCCCATCCAGAGGTTCAACTCCAATTCCATATATTAAATTCTTTAGACTATCTTCGCCGAACAATGCATCGCAAAAAATTGTGACTCTATCTGTAGCTGGCTTTAAACCTATACCTCCTCGTATAACGGGTTTCTCTTCAAGCGGGACTACCAAGCCAAAGCTCATAATTCGTCCTAGTCGGGTTGGTCTAAATATTCCTCCGAGTTCATATTTTGATGCTTGCCCAAACTTGTAATTACATCCAAGCCAAAGAGATTTTCCAATATTCATACCGCTTCCTACTCTAAAAAGTGGTTTCTCTTTTTGCTTGAGCTCTACACCGATAGCTGAGTTTTGGAATGATAGCCCAACCGAGTGCCAGTCATTGTCAAACAAATATATACATTCCTGTCCTGGATTTATTGATAGTCCAGCTGGATTCATAAACAATGCCTCTCCTCTCCTCGCAGTTGCTACAGAACTCCCATCAAAATTCAACAACACAAAGATTATAAGTTCTAACATTTTTCCTCCTTCCCTAATTTATAATAATTTATTTATTCAAATCTGTGTCTATCCTTTCAATCTGTGTGAATCTGTGTGCCATTTTTTAGAAATACTTACCTATTACCCTAATTTATATCAAGACTGACAGAGGAAGTCAAGAGAAAAAGAACCACGGATAAACCCTTAAACTTTTTGTAATCTGTAATCTTTGTGTCCTTTGTGGTTAATAAATTACATGGATGCGTCTCTGTGGTTTATTTTCTATCTCTTTCTCTGTGTCAATCTTGTGTAATCTTGTGGTTAAAAAGTTTTCATTTTATGATTTTTTCTCTGTGTTCTCTGTGGTTTAAATTTCATAGCATATCAGGAAAAACTTGAGAAAAAAACTTGACTTTTTGATATAATAGTGTATTCTTGATACTAGGAGGTAAATTATGTATAAAGTTATAAAATTGTCGGTGTTTTTGGGATTATTTATTTCTTGTGGGCTGTTAGAAGCACAGACTAAATTTCGGCTGTTCTGTTACAAGGTTCCCACTACGCCTTCTGCTCTGTCGCAATGTTACTCTTCGTTGACTTTTGATGAATATACTATCACATGGGACAATCGTCCGCCCAAGGTTAAGTTCTTGTCGGAAATTGACGATTCGGCCATCAGCTGCTGGCATGAGTGGTCTTCTCCTGAACTCACAGCATACGTGGATAGTTGTATCGCTTTTCAAGAGCCCATAGTCTTCTGTGTCAAACGGACAACGACGGGTTTCTGCAGCGATTATTGGGCTTACTACTGCAGGGAGCAAAGTTCAACACAATGCCCTCAGCTGATTCACAATGGCAAGACTTACTCACCACCAGAAAAGGACGCAAGAGTAGATGAACACAAACCCAACACAAACTTCTGTTGCGACTTCCTGTGGACCTGTACTTGTATGGATGGCTGGAAGCAGGAAAGCTTTATTCAATTTACAGCACCGATAAGCGGGACAGAAGAAGGTTCTCATATAAAGAGAATGAGATTCTTGAGAAGCACTCCCAGTCCATTTTCATCTTTTACTCGCATTTCATATAATTTGTTAGCTGAAGATGCAGGGAAACCAACAGTTTTGAGAGTATATGATGTAGCTGGTAAGCTTATTAGAAATTTGGTGAACGCACCAGGAAGCTCAGGTCGCCACGAAGTTGTATGGGATGCCAAAGATGAAGAGGGAAATCTGGCACGACCCGGTTGTTACTTCTATAGACTTAAAGTAGGCAAGGCAACATTAACCACTAAAGCCATACTCTTGCGTTAACATCTTAAATTCGCAACTTGCTATCTCTGTCTCAAGTCTCTATCTCTTCTCTGCGTCTCTGCGGTTTATAAACCCTTTAAACCCTTAAACTCCTCATCTGCGGTTACATAACTTTGCATAAAACTGCATAAAAGTTCATAAAAATTCATATTGAAAAATAATTTTGCATAAAGTATATGTCTTATGAAGATGAAAAAAAATATCTTTTCCTTTGTGTTCTTTGTGCCCTTTGTGGTTAATTATTTATTTTTTGTAATCTGTAATCAAGGAGGTGCCTTATGGCAAAAGTAAAATTAACAGGATTGATTTCTTCTATCACTGGCTCAATGGGAGAAACTACTTTCTCGCCCAGACCAGGACTTATACAGGTCAGAAAAAGAGTGCATAAAATCCATAACCCAAACACCCCTCTACAGCAAAATCTCAGAAAAATATGGTCCCAATCTATAGCTGATTGGAAATTGATGCCTCTTAAAAAAAGAGTTCTATGGGAACAATTCGCTAAAGAAGTTAATCTATCTAAAAGAAAAATTAGGATGATGAAAACCAAAGGAAATAGAGGTCGGATGACAGGAGCTAATGCTTATTGTGCTATTAACCAACCACTTATCTTGGCGGGTTTCCAGAGAATAAAAATCCCACCTCCTTCCGCTCTGCCTCCTCCTCCGACTCCGGAGATATCTCTTCAACAACTTGCTACATTCAATGAGAAAATTAGCTTTAAGGCTTGGCTCCCTTATCCTTACATTACCCCTTGGAACAACGAAGAAATTCCTTGTGTTCTCCAGGCTGGAATAAGTGTTAATTCTGCTGGTCCTCTTGTTTCTATCTATCCGTTTCACAAACTTTCTATTCAACCCACACAAATAGTGATTGAAAGGGTAAAGCTCTATAATAAAAAAGTAGAGGGAAAGTTAAGAATGGTTGAAGCTAATCTTAAGGACCTTACTCATCCTATTATCAGGATAAGGTTAAGGACTATTGCTCAAAACGGAAAATTCTCACTTCCTTCACCCATCTACACCGTAGAAGTCTTTTAACTCCTTAAACCCTTAAACCTTTGAACCTTTAAACCCTTAAACCTTTAAACCCTTAAACCTTTAAACCCTTAAACCTTTGAACTCTTAAACTCTTAAACCCTTAAACTCTTAAATCCTTAACTTCTCCTCCCTCCCCCCTGAAAAATTGCTTGACTTTTTGATGGGAGAATGTAAAAATAGATGGAAGGGTGACAAGTACTTATGGAATCTAATATTTTATTTCCTGACCTTGAAAATAGAGTCTTCGTAAATGATGAGATTAAGTTATACCTCTACGCTGATGAAATTAAGAAATTTTCAAACCTCAATGGTGAATCATGGATGTATATAGGTCTTGTAATCATTACTGAAGACGAAAAGAATGAATTGTTTCACTGTCTGATGCGAGCAAGGAAAGACGCAAACTATTCCCGAGAACTACACTTTAGGGATATTAATAGACTCTCTGAAAGATCTGAAAAGACGCAATTGTGCAAGAAATGGATAGAGATAACTTTATCTGAGAATAGACCACGATTAGTTAATTTTCATATTTTGGGTTTAAATCTATCCAATTTGCAACACCAAGCGTTCGGAGAAAAGAAGGGACAAGCTCGAAATATTTACAATAGATTCTTTAGGTCAACTACATCAAACTGTTTGAAATATTATTTCGCTAAGTATAAAAAAATAACAGTGAAAACTATATTTCACGATAGGAATGAATTGGAAAATGATGAACTATTTGATTGGCATACAATCTGGCGCATCGAAACTGAGGAAGAAAAAATTTCATTTGATAATAGGAACATTTGTTTTATTGACTCCGATCATCTGAAAGAGAAGGATTTTCCTAATGAATCTCACTTCATTCAATTAACTGATATTATACTTGGCGCTGCTTCTCTATGCTTGGATAAAACTAACAACAGAGAAGGAAGCAATGAGATCGCTCAGATGTTTTTGCCACTTATTGAACGATTAAATGATAACAGAAGAGCAAACAACCCAAATAGTAAATACAATTATTTTAGAAAGTGTGGTCTTTCGTTCTTTCCGAAGAAAAGGTTAACATTGGAGCAACTAAAAGATAGATGGGAAAGAACTCGTTCTGGATTTTATAAAAATAGGCCGATTATCTTAAGAGAAAAAATGAGTGGTCAAGAGAACTTATTTCAAAAAGTCCGAAGGATTTGATAATCAAATTTGAGCTTTTTCCCGCCACTCGTGGAGTCTGCGACAGAATTGCCCGGAAGCCCCACAGAACTTTTTTGGGAGACGCAGATTTACAGGATTCCTGAATCTGTGTTCATCTGTGGTTAAAAAGTCTTTATGATTTTTTCTCTGCGTCCTCTGTGTCTCTGCGGTTAATCTTTTCTGCAATCTGAAATCTTTGTGTTCTTTGAGACTTTGTGTCTTTGTGGTGAAAAAAGAATATAAACCCTTAAACTCTTACAAGGTAGCAGAGGCACCTACGGTCAGCCATCTTCCCGGAAGTTCAATTCCCGGTATCTCTTCATACTTTGTATCCAGCAAGTTTTTTGTCTCAAAGAAGAAAGAGACTTCACTTATCTGAGTAGATAACTTTACTGATGATACCCAATATCCTTGCTCCCCGACCCGAGACTTGAACGTTGTTCCTATATTTGCCGATAGTCCCCAGCTCTGGAGAGAAAACTTACTACCCCATTTGAGAGCAAGCATATGTTCTGGATAATTCAATGCATATTTAGAAATATGCTTACCATCAGTTTCTATTTCGCTTTGAATAATTGTATATGGTATTGTAAGATGTCCCCATTTCCCAATCTGCAATCCGATTAGCATTTCCGCACCCCTTATATTTGCTTTCTTTATATTTTTTACTTCCCAGGGTGCGAGTGTATCTAACTTTGGCTTTACCCAGTCTATTAAATTGTCTTCATTTCGTGCAAACAAGGTTACGCTAAAATCAGAATAATCTATTCCAAATTCATAGGAAAAAGCTTTTTCACTGAGCAAGTCAGGGTTACCAATATTTCCTGGGCTTTCATAATAAAGCTCAGTAAATGTGGGAGCTCTGAAAGTTTTGCCACAAGAGCCACGCAACTTAAATCTATCAGAAAAGAGATAGCCGAGAGCTACGGATGGCGAAAAGTTCCATTTATATTGAGAATTATAATCTGCTCGAGCACCAGTGTTCACAAGTAGTTTATGAAAAGATTCTTGATGCTCAATATAAAGAGCTACATTCTGACGATTGTGATACCCCAGTGCTGAAGATTCCACTCCTCCTCTAATCCCGGTGCTTTCTATTCTTTCTTCTCCGAGTTCTCCTCCAAAAGCCACATTCCCTAAAGTCCCCAATGAAGTAAGTATCAGAAGCTCACCTCCATACTTGTAGTTAGTGTGGTAGTTAGTATAAATGTCTGGATTATCTCTTATATATACAAATTTATCATAGTGTTCACGATAATAGATAGTTGGCTCTATTAACAATGTAGGGGCGGTTTGCGAACCGCCCTTACAAATAGATTGCATTTTTATACTTCCAAATTTCGTGCGAGTTCTTTCCCATGAAGGAGAAAATGCGTAAAATCCATAAGCTCCAAACTTTTTATCCTGACATCCCAAACTTATATCAACATTGCCTATCTTTGTTTTCGTCCACAAGTTCAGATTATCAAAATCAGTGTCATCCCTGTAGCCATCTGACTTTTGATACCCCATAGATAAACGAGTGTTGAATTGAGTTAAGTGGGTAGCAACAGTATATGTGCCATAGCTACCATAAGAGCCACTTACTCCAGTAGATTTAGAGGTTTCATTTTTAGTTATGATATTTATAACTCCACCAAAAGCATTTGCACCATATAAAGACGACCCGTGCCCCCTTAATATTTCTACACGCTCAATATCGTTTAATCCTAAAGGTATATTCAGACTATGATGCCCTGTTTGCGGGTCGCCCACTTTTACTCCATCAATAAGGATAAGCACTTGCTCAAAACCTGCTCCTCTAATTGATGCGTCTGCTTGAACTCCATAAAGATTTCTTTGACGAATGTCAACGCTAAGCGAATAATTTAGTAATTCAGAAATTGAATGGACAGGAAGTTCCTTGATTTCCTCGCTCGTTATTATAGTAACACTTCTCAATACTTCGAGCAGTTTTGATGATATTCTTGAGCCAATTACTATAACAGGTTCAAGCTTGTATGTAGGAGCAGATTTTATCTGCGACGCTATGAAACTGGTTACAAGCCAAAGTCCAAACATCACTTATTATCAGGGAATATCTTTTCTGGATTCAGTATATTATTAGGGTCAAAGACACGCTTAATTCCTCGCATAAGTTCAATTTGTTGCTTGCCAAGTGCCATTTCAAGATACGGCTTTTTGGAAAGTCCTATGCCGTGCTCACCAGAAATCATTCCTCCCAGAGATAATCCTATCTTAAATAATTCTTTCATAATCTTGGGTATTTTTGCTTTCCATTCTTGCTCTGGAGTATTCTCTCTAAGTATATTTATATGCACATTCCCATCACCGATATGTCCATAACTCACAATCTTCAATCCATATTTGCACTCAACTCGTTTTATTTCGTGAAGGAATTCTGGCATCTTACTTCTCGGCACGACTATATCTTCTCGTTCTACTTCACTTTCTGATTTCAAAGCATCTGAAATGGAATTCCTGACTTCCCATAATCGCTCTTGCTCACGCTCAGTCAGAGCAACAAGAACATCAAGTGCACCGTTCTTTAGAGCAATATCTCCAATCTCATTATATTCGTGCTCAATCTCTTCTTTTCTCTCACCATCAATCTCTATCAACAGGGAACAGGCATACTTGTTTCCTACACTGAATTTAAGTTTACGCTTAAGATATCGTTCAGAAGCTTCGATTGCTTCTCGTTCCATAAGCTCAATAGCGGATGGGTAAGAAACCTTATGCCGTAAAATCTCCTGTGCAAATTTGCCTGCTTTTTCTATATCTTCAAATGGGATAAGTAAATCTACTTTTACCTTTGGCATTGGAAGGAGTTTTAAAACTGCAAGAGTTATAATAGCAAGTGTGCCTTCACTTCCAACAAGTAAGTCAGTCAAATTATATCCTGTTACATTTTTTACAAGCTTACCACCGCATTGTATAATCTCTCCTGTTGGCAATACTGCTTCTACTCCGAGCACATAATTTTTTGTTGTGCCATATTTCACAGCTCTTGCTCCACCTGCACATTCTGCAATGTTCCCTCCAACAGTGGATGTATCCAATGATGCAGGATAGGGTGGATAAAACAGACCGTATTTCTTTGCCTCATCTGCAAGTTGAGCTATTATAACTCCGGGTTCAGCAATTGCCATAAGGTTTTCGGTATCTATTTCTCGTATTTGGTTCATCTGCTCAAATGATATAACTATACTGCCGGGAGACGGGACAGCTCCTCCCGATAAGCAACTTCCACCTCCTCTTGGAGTAACAGAGATAAGTTCTTTATTTGCGAGTTTCATTATCTCACTTATTTCTTTTGTAGTTTTGGGTTTTACGACTGCTTTTGGAAAAACTTTGAAACCAGAAGTCTCATCATGGGAATAAAGTTCCAAACTATCAGGTTCGGTTAGGATATTCTCCTTTCCCACAATTTTTTCTAATTTCTTTATCATCGCTTTTTATTATACATAATTGAGTTAATTGTCAAGAAAATGTTGTTGGGGTTATACGGAGGGTGAGGGATTCGAACCCCCAAGGGCTCACGCCCGGCGGATTTCAAGTCCGCTGCCTTACCAGTTAGGACTAACCCTCCATTGCTTTAACT
>JAGMCN010000111.1 GCA_023129235.1 Caldifarciminota bacterium
AACATACCAAGAAGGGTTGTATATGGCGTTCCCCCTTGTGATATTCACGGACTTCTCATTCTGGACGACCTGTTTAAGAGACATTATCCAGACCCATATTATATTGCACGGAGGGAAAGAACTGCTATCCTGGGTGTCTCGTTTTGCGTTCCCACAGAGGGTTGTTTATGTAAATCTATGGGGACAGATGTCGTAGAGGAAGGGTTTGACCTGTTCTTTAGCGACCTTAAAGATTCTTACTTAGTATGGGTGGGCTCAAGTTTAGGCGATGATATGATAAAAGCCAGTCCCAACCTATTTAATAGCAATGTAACGCGCAAGCATTTGGACAAATTCATAGAATGCAAGAAAGAGCGGGATGAGAAATTCACCAGAGGTATTGATATGAGTGTTATACCAGACATTATGGAATTGAGTTACGACAATCCTATATGGGAAGAGATAGGAGAAAGGTGCCTTGAATGTGGTGCCTGCACAATGGTCTGCCCAACTTGTAACTGTTATAATGTTATTGACGAACCATCTCTTTTAGGAACAAAAGGTGAACGAAAAAGGCATTGGGATTGCTGTATTTTTAAGGATTATTCACTCGTGGCAGGAGAACATAATTTTAGACCAACACGAGCAGATAGATTGAGACTCTGGTACACTCATAAACTCCAGTCCTTTGGTTATTCAGGGAAGCCAGCTTGTGTAGGATGTGGCAGATGTATTGACACCTGTCCTGTAGATATTAATATTCTTACTGTTGCTAAAGGATTATTGAGTGCAAAGGTATGACAGGATTTACAGGATTTTCCTTGTTTGAAATCATTATTTAATCCTGTTAATCTTGTCAGAAAAAAAGTCGGTTATATGAATAAAAAAACTTCAAACGAAAATCCTTTTATCCCAGAACCTGCAAGGATAATCAGAAAGTATAACTTATCTGATGATGTTAAGTTCTTTCAGGTAAGGTTTGTAGATATGGAAAAAGCTCTTTCAATAAAATATCTTCCAGGGCAGTTTATGATGATTTCTATTGCTGGAACTGGGGAAGCACCTTTTTCAATTTCTTCTACTCCTTCAAGGCCTGGACTTCTGGAATTCTGTATCAGAGAAGTGGGAGAGGTTACAAGAGCACTTTTCAGGTTAAAAGAAAATTCTATAATAGGAGTAAGAGGACCTTATGGAAACGGATTCCCTTTGGACAAAATAAAAGGACACGACCTCATAATAGTTGTTGGAGGGCTTGGAGCTGCTCCACTTCGTTCTCTTTTGCTTTATGCTCTGGACAACAGAGATGATTTTGGCAATATTTATTTCCTTTATGGAGCAAGAGAACCATCGGAGGTGCTATTCCGAGAGGAATTCCTTGAGATGAGAGGACGAGACGACCTTGAATGTCTTCTGACGGTTGATGAAGATACCACTGGAAACTGGCATTGCGGTATTGGGAAAGTTACCAATCTTTTCGAGAACATTAAGAATATTGATGCAGGCAATACTTATGCGGCAGTGTGTGGGCCCCCAGTTATGTATAAGTTTGTGATTGATAAACTTGTAAAACTCGGTATTCCTAAACATCAGATTCTTATGACTCTTGAGCGTCGTATGAAATGTGGTGTCGGCAAGTGTGGACACTGCGTTGTAGGAAATACTTATACTTGTATTGATGGACCTGTTTTCTCGTATTGGGATGTGATAAATATGAAAGGACTGGTATAGATGGAAAAGAAAAAAGCTGGAATATACAGTTTTACAGGCTGTTCGGGTGAGCAGTTGGTAATCTTGGAGTGTGGTGCCAAATTATTTGAACTCCTTGAGTTGATAGAAATTAAATCCTTTCTTATGGCACAGAGTAATAACGAAAAAGCTATTCTGGACATAGTTTTCTTGGAAGGTTCAATTACAACCAAAAAACAAGAGAAAGAGTTGAAAGAAATCAGGACACATTCAAAAATGCTGGTAGCTATTGGAACTTGTGCTTGTTTTGGAGGAATCCAGTCTATGAACTTGGGTGAACCAGGATGGAAAAAACGTTTTCAGAAAGTATATGGAGATAATGATAAGTTGTTCAAAGCAATGGAGCCTTTTGAATCAAAGCCCTGTGATACTTTTGTAAAGATAGACTATTATATCCCGGGTTGTCCTATGGATAAAGAGCAATTTCTACATAGTGTGGCTCGCATACTAAATGGCAACCCTCCATATCTTTACAAATTTCCAGTCTGCACAGAATGTAAGTGGAAAGAAAATGATTGCCTCCTACTCAAAGGTATTCCTTGCCTCGGGCCTCTGACAAGAGGAGGCTGTGGAGCTATCTGTCCATCCTATAACCTTCCCTGTGTGGGATGTTGGGGACCTATAGAAGAGGCAAATGTGGCATCTGAATATAAACTTTTGATAGAAAAAGGATACAGTCCTCAAGAGCTACAGCGTAAAATGAGGAAATTTGGTGGGGTTACTATGATGGAATATCTCAAGAAAATAAAGAAACAGGTAAAATGAGACGAATATCTATCAAATCACTCGCGAGAGTTGAAGGACATGGCGGAATTACAGTTACTATAGATGGTAAAAAGGTTAAAGATGTGAGAATCAATATATATGAGGGGCCAAGGTTGATAGAAGAATTGGTAGTAGGCAAATCGCCTGAAGATGTACTTAATATTGTGCCAAGAATTTGCGGTATATGTAATCTTTCTCATAGATATGCAGCTCTTAGGGGATTAGAAAAAGCATTAGATATGAAGCTTCCACTGAGGACAAAACTCACAAGAGACCTTATGCTTTTGGGAGAGATTATACAGAGTCATTCGTTGCACATTTTCTTTCTGTCCCTACCTGATTTTCTTGGCTATTCATCAGCTATGGATATGGTGGATAATTTTGGTGAAGAAGTGAAGAGAGGAATTGCTCTAAAGAGTTTCGGATATAGGATTATGGAACTTATAAGTGCTCGGATGATTCATGGCGAGAATCCTATTCTGGGGGGATTTGGCGCTCATCCAAGTAAATCAGCCCTTATTGAAATCAAGGACAGAGCAAATAATCTTATGTCGGATGCGGAAAAGACTGTAGAATTGATGGCTTCTTTTGATTATCCTTCTTATGCTGAATGCGAGACAATTTTTATGGCACTCAATCCACTTGATGGGAAATATGGATTTGTAGGAGACTCAATTCTCATCTCCACAGGCGAGGAAAGAAATGTAGAAGAATATAAGAAAGTAATTCAGGAACGGGTGGTCCCATATTCCTTTGCCAAGAGGTCAAGATATAATGGAGAACCATTTACGGTAGGAGCACTTGCAAGAATGAACCTTTTTGGCGAAAGGCTAACAGGAAAAGCTGGCAAGTGTTTCAAGAAATTATACAGCACACGATGGCTAAAAAATCCTTTTTTCAATAATCTGGCTCAAGCCATAGAAGTATTATACTCTCTTGAAACCATTTCCAGACTGGTGGATAGTATAATGAAACTCAGAGAGCCGATGATTGAAAAACCGTCAAATACTTTGAGTAGCGGGATAGGAACTGGAGCAATAGAAGCACCAAGAGGCATATTATATCATCACTATTCTATAAAGGATGGATTAATTGCTGATTGTGATATAGCAACTCCTACTGCCCAAAATCTGGATGATATTGAGAGATATTTAAGAATTGCAGTTAATAATTTGTTATCCGCAGGAATAGAAAATAATTTAGAATTAAAATTGGAAATGCTTGTAAGAGCATACGACCCCTGTATTAGTTGTTCTGCACATTCTATAAAGATAGAAGGTATCCACAACCTTTTTAATCTGCACACTGATGAACATTAGTCAGTTAGAATGCAAAATTCACATTGGGTAAATTCCATTTCTTTCTGATTCCGTGATGATTTTTGAATTTCCAGACAGACTTTATGGAATCATCAAGTGAATGGTAGAAAAAATGACTTGACTTTTTAGAATTAGAGAGTAATATTTTACAAATGCCAAAAAAACAAAAGTTCCTTCTTTTACTTGATGTCGGAAGTGGAGGGCTTGCATACTACCTGGCATTCGTTTTGAGGTTCTCAAGCTTTGCCTTCCCACCAGTTGAGTTTTCAATCTTTTTAAAAACTTTACCAATTGTAATCCTCATAAAGTTTTTTGCATTCAACTATTTTGAGCTTCATCGCCCAATTTGGAAATATACAGGCACACAGGAGCTTATTGATATTATTAAGTCTTCCGGGTTTGCCACATTAGCAATAAGCTTTGTGATATTTACTCTATTCCGAGGAGAAGGATTCCCTCGCTCTGTTCCAATAATTGATTTGCTTCTTACCGTGGCATTCATAGGGGGAATAAGATTTATCATGAAAATGAAAGGAACGACAGCTAAATCCTCTTCTTCACGCCCTACCCGGGTTTTGATTGTTGGAGCAGGAGATGCAGGGACCTCTATTTTAAAAGAAATGAAAAATAGCCCTAAGGTTGGCTATAATCCAGTTGGATTTATTGATGATGACTCTACAAAACAAAAAAGAACAATCTATGGTGTTCCTATACTCGGAACACAATCTGACATATCAAGACTTGCTTACAGATATGGAATTCAGGAAATTATTATTGCTATCCCATCTGCATCAGGAAGTGAAATGCGGAGCATTGTAGCAAAATGCAGATCCGCTAAAGTAAAATTTAAGACCCTACCAGCTTTTGCAGATATAATAAATGGAAGTGTATCTGTTTCCCAAATTAAAGATGTTGATGTAGTAGATTTACTCCGACGAGAACCAATAGAACTGGACACTACTTTTGTCTCTCTCCACCTATCTGGCAAAAAGGTTATGGTTACAGGAGCAGGTGGTTCAATCGGTGGAGAACTCTGTCGCCAGATAGCACGCTTTAATCCATCTGAACTTATACTTCTTGAGATGGCTGAGACTCCGCTTTTCTGGATAGAACTCTCTCTCAAGAACGAGTTCCCAAATTTAAATATCATTTCATTCTTAGGCGATATAAAGGATGCTCAATTTCTTGAAGAGATGATAAGCGTAACTCATCCTCAGATAATCTATCATGCCGCTGCCTACAAACACGTCCCAATTGTAGAGAAAAATGCAATTCAAGGGATAAAAAACAATATATTTGGCACTCAAAACTTGGCAGAACTTGCTCACAAATATGGAATAGATAATTTTGTCATGATTTCAACAGATAAAGCTGTTAATCCAAAAAACTTCATGGGTGTTTCTAAACGGATAAATGAGCTCTATATCCAAGCTCTTGCAAAAGAGTCCAAAACAAAATTTGTATCTGTTAGATTTGGAAATGTACTTGACTCAAGCGGTAGTTGTGTGCCTATATTTAAACAACAAATTAAAGCTAAAAAACCTATTACCATTACGCACCCGGATGCAAAAAGATTTTTTATGACCTT
>JAGMCN010000112.1 GCA_023129235.1 Caldifarciminota bacterium
TTGTAAGCCTCGCAAAATATATACCACCCGCAAGTTCTTCGGTATTCCAATAAGTCTTGTATCTACCTGGCAATATTTTCTTTTCTATCAATGTATGCACAGGTTGTCCAGAAATATTATATATTTTTAGACTAATACGAGAGGAAGTAGGAACTTGATAACTTATACAAATTTGTTTAAAGAATGGATTAGGAGAAACTTCTAAAGAAGTTGCTGGATAAGAAAACGCCTCATTTATCCCTGATACTCCAGCATCATAAATAGCCACTGTTGCCTTATCGCTATCGTCCCATGCTATCTCCCTACTTGGAGACGAGGCAGAAATCTCACCTGCATACCGGTAGTATAGCTCGGAGATTCCGGAAAAGACCGGATGAAACGCAAAATTGGTAAAGTAGAGGTCAACAGGAGAAAGACCGGAGAGGGCTATATCCATATTAAATGCATTTGCGATAGGTGCTATATTCTCATTTGGGCAGTTTGTGCAGATTGGGTGTTCAGCCATTATCACTATCCCTCCAGTATTTGAAAGCCAGTTGAATACATTAAGAGCAAAAGTGCTGTCAGTGCTGTTGATATAGCCGTTCTTCCAAAAACTACAGTCGCCTGTCAAAAGGACGCGTCCGACTTTTTCATTGATATATTGGGTGAGAGAATCTACTTCAGAAGGTGTGTAATCACTGTCCTGAGCGGACATTAAACAGATAACTATAACATCGTAAATAGAAAGGTTGACAGATTCTATACCTGAACCGATAAAATCAATAGAATAACCATTAGAATCTAAGAGAGTAAATAAGTTGCTGTACTTTCCAAGAGGGCAAATACTGCCTACACCGTGTGTGGTATCCCACAGGACAGAATGTGTTTTCCCTTTCTTTTGTAGAGGCAATTCATGATGGAGTAGAGTGGAAATCCCGTTCCGAGAAGGAATTACCCCCTCATCATTGATTAGTTCTCCTATCGTGACATCATATCCATCTTGAGCCCAGGAAGTTATAGAAAACAGCATAACTATTATAATTATACTTTTCATAATATTTCCTCCTTAAATAACTTATACTCTATTCTCTCTAATTTGTCAAGGGGAATCAAGAAATAATGATTGACAAATTGCTTTGAAAGTTATATAGACTTAAATGTTTTATATAAATCACAAGATGATATTTTTTATTCTTTGCTCGCTTCTGGAGATAGACTTTAACTTCACAACTGGCTCTTTTTTAAACAACAAAGGCACTCCGGAGCTCAGGATTTTTTATGAAATCCCCAGAAATAAGCTCGCATATATAAAACTTGGGGATAGATGGCTCGCAAGGTTTCAATTTTCTTGCTCTCTTGTGCGAGATAAGAAGGAAATCGGCGATACCTGGGTCATTGAAGATTCACTAAAAGATTACGAAGCCACTCTCAAGAAAGATTTCCTCAAAGGAGAGTTGAGAATTTTAGTACCTCCAGGAGATTATGAGGTCAAGGTTTGCGTAAGAGACTTAAATTCTCAACGAATAGGAGAAAAAGTTTCACAAATAACCATTAAGGACTTGAGAGGAGATTATCCACAGCAAATTTCAGCTCCCAGATTCATAGATGAATATAAGAAGAAGATTTTATCTTTTGAAATATATAATTTCAGTAAATTACCGTTTACACTCAACTATAAAATAGACGAAATTGAAGATAGTATAAATTTTGATACTCAGGATTTTGTAAATCCTGCGCTGATTGAACTTCTAATTGATTCACTTGGGTTTGGAACCAAGATAATTACACTGAAAGTTGGCAAAGTCCAAATCCAAGACACTTTATATATAAAAGAACCCTTCTGGATAAAGAATTATGAAAAAAGGGTAAAAGAACTGTATTATATTGCAGAATCTCAGGAGATAGATTCACTCCTTAATGTCCCATTGAACTACAGAGAAGAACAATGGAAAGAATTTTGGACAAGAAAAGACTCTATCTTTGGAACTCAAGATGCTGAAGAACAATATTTCAGGCGAATAGATTATGCAAAGGCACATTTTTCTGGTATCCAAGATGGCTGGAAAACAGACCGCGGTAGAGTCTATATAAAACTTGACAAGCCGGATGAGGTTGAAAGTCATCCATTCGAGATTAACGAAAAACCTTATGAGATATGGTATTATTACTCAAGAAATCTAAAGTTTATATTTGTAGATAAACTTGGGTTTGGAAATTATGAACTTGAATATCCAAAATACTGGCAAGGAGAAATCCAATTTAAGTAGCACAAAGAAAGTTAAATTGCTAATCAATGTGCTCAAAAAGAGATATAGATTGAATAATAGAACCAAAGCTCCTTACAGAGTTCTGATTTCAACTTTGCTCTCTCAACGTACACGAGATGAGACTACAGCATTAGTATCATCCAGCTTATTTTTAAACTATAAAAAGCCAGAGGACTTTATCTCATTAACAGAAAAGGAGATTGCATCTTTAATTAAGCCGGTCGGATTTTATAAAGTCAAAGCAAGACGGATAAAAGAAATCTCGTCCATTCTTATAGAAAAGTGGGATTCTAAAGTTCCTTCTACTCTCGAGGAACTTCTTTCTTTGCCTGGGATAGGCAGGAAGACTGCAAATTGTGTCCTTGCCTTCGGATTTGGAATTCCAGCGTTGCCTGTGGACACTCATGTGCATCGCATATCAAATCGCCTGGGACTTGTAAACACTCGCACACCTTATGAAACAGAAGATGCATTGACACAAATTGTGCCACAAGAATATTGGGGATGGCTAAATAAGGCACTTGTAGAATTTGGCAAAGAGATTTGCAAGCCAATTAAACCAAGATGTAGCCAATGTAAGCTTTCTTCAATATGCAAGTCTGTGGCTAAATAAATGATTATGGAACTTTTTGAACAAAAGAATCAAAAAACCCCGTTAGCAGATAGAATCCGCCCGCAAAGTCTGGAGGATTTTGTAGGTCAGGAAGCACTCGTTGGCAAAGACGGTCCCATAAGACAAGCAATAAAGGCAGGCGAAATCCAATCTATGATTTTCTGGGGTCCTCCAGGCACTGGCAAAACCACTCTCGCACACATTATCGCCAAGATAAAAGATTATAAGTTCATTAGCTTTAGTGCAGTGCTTTCAGGCGTAAATGATGTGAGGAGAGTCATAAAGGAAGCAAAGTTTTACAGAGCTCAAGGCAAGCGGACTATCTTATTTGTTGATGAAATCCACCGATTTAATAAAGCTCAACAAGATGCCTTCTTGCACTGCGTTGAGGATGGAACAATTATCTTGATAGGAGCTACAACTGAAAACCCGTCATTTGCAGTAATATCTCCTCTCCTCTCACGCACTACTACATATGTGTTTAAATCGCTTGGCGAACAGGGAATACTCAAAATCATTGACAGAGCTCTTGAACTTAAACAAGGGCTTTTGGAATACCATCCGCAAATAGATAAAGCTACTAAGGAATACCTTGCTCGCGTAACAGATGGGGACGCAAGAGTCGCATTAAATATTCTTGAGTTTGCTACTCTGACCGCTCCTTTAAAGAATGGGAAAAGAGAAATAACTTTGTCTGCAATCAAGAAAGCTATTCAAGAGTCTCCATTGCTTTACGATAAAAAGGGCGAGGAGCATTACAATTTAATATCTGCATTTATAAAGAGTATGCGAGGCAGTGACCCGGATGCCTCACTTTATTGGCTTGCAAGGATGATTGAGTCTGGAGAAGACCCGTTATTTATAGTGCGGCGGATGGTTATATTTGCGGCTGAAGATATAGGAAACGCAGACCCGCAAGCACTTGTTCTCACAACATCCTGCAAATCTGCAATTGAGCTTGTTGGGATGCCTGAGGGATTTCTGCCATTGTCCCAAACAGTAGCATATCTTGCAACTGCTCCAAAGAGCAATACTGCACTTACCTCTTATAAAGAGGCACTAAAAGATGTCAAGGAACACGGAAGTTTGCCAGTGCCTCTACATTTAAGAAATCCAGTAACTCCGCTTATGCGTAAAATTGGGTATGGCAAAGAATATAAATATCCGCATAATCATAAGGGCATTCAATTGAACGCCCCTACACAAGAAAATTACTTGCCAGAGAAACTCAAAGGTAGTAAATATTATACACCCTCAGACTCAGGTTTTGAGCAGGAGATTAAGAAAAGAATGAAAAAGAATGGAACCACAGAGAGATAGAGATTAGAGATTGAGAAAGTAAAAAAGTGGAGAGTGTGATATAACGGGATGAAAGGAAAAGTTGGCATCAATTTTTCATTAGTTGTATGACAAGGAAAAAACGCTCTTTTTGGAAAAAGCTAAAGCGATATATTCCAATTTCAATTCTTATTGGTATAGTTAGTATCACAATAGGAGTTTTGAGCTATTATAGGGCTGAAAAGCATTCCCAAAAGCATTCCCAAGAATCAAGAGAAGAGCTTGAAAAACTTTCGCAGAAGCAAGAAACAAGTTTGAAAAAGCTTGAAGAACTTTCACAGGGCCAGAAACAATTAAAGAAAATGATAAAAGAGGCATTAGGTATACCGATTAACATTCTATCCAGACTTAAGTGTTTAAGCAATCCTACTACTGTAAAAGGCAAAATTGCAAATGGTGTTTTAATGGATTCGTGTGATGTTTTGGTTTCAGAACTCAAAGATATGCCTCCTTCAACAGGAACTATACAAATGTGGGTGAAATTCAATCAAGATTATTCAACAAGTAACCGCAGGTATTTATTTGACCTTCTTGATTCTCTTGATGAATATAATAATAGAATATCGTTATATCTACAACCAGATAAGGTTGTTACACTTTCAATTTTTGAAGGAGATGATAACTCTTTTCAAATAAGAGAAAACTTAAATTCAAATGAATTATCTGACTGGCTTTATTTCATAGTCACATGGAATGCTTCAAATGGCCTATTGAATTTATATATCAACGGGAAGTTAAGAAAAAGTAGAGGGATATCTCATATCCATTTTACAAGTGGATTTAAAAGATTTTTTATGGGTTCAAATTTTCGGGGGAGAGATCAAGTTAATGGAGTTATAGATGAAGTAAGGATTTCCAAAGTAGTGAGGTCAAAAGGTTGGGTTTGGAATTCGTATCTTTCGGGCTCAAACGCTTGGGGTAGTTTTGGCAAGGAAGAATCAATAGAAAAATGATAAGAGTAACAATGACTCAGCAAAAGCAACAGATGAATTGTAGAGTTATTCCAAGGAATGAACGATTCATTGATAGAGATTAACCACAAAGAATACAGAGGACACAAAGTTTTTTAAATCTTCGTGCTCTTTGTGGTGAAAAATTTAACAGGGATGGGAAGAGAATTTAAGAGATAAGAAAACAAGGAATGAAAAATAAAAATCTCTTGCAATCTCTTGAAATCCCTGTTAATAATAAAAATTCTGCGGTTAAATAACATTTATTGAAAGGAGGAGAAATGAATGGTGGAGCTAAAATTTGGGAGGTAGAGCTTACTAAATCAAGAACAAGCTCACTTGTGATTGGGATTGTAAGTTTTGTAATGCTGACGGCTTTTGGTGCGTGGGTGAGGATACCGATTATTGGAACTCCAGTTCCAATAACTCTTCAAACAATGTTTGTGTTGCTTGGAGGTGCAATTTTAGGTGGCTATGGAGGAGGAGCACAGCTTATTTATGTAATACTTGGGACTCTGGGGTTACCGATTTTTGCGTGTGGACTCGGGCTTTTAGGACCCACTGGTGGCTATTTAATTGGATTTATTGTATCTGCAATGGTAGTCGGAGTTTTGGTGCGGCATCAAAAAAGTCTCGGCTGGATAGTGCTGTCAATGGCAATTGGGACACTCGTGATATGGCTTTTCGGGATGCTACAACTCGGGTTATTTTTAGGAGCTGGATTCAAGAGAGCAGTTCTTATTGGAGTATTGCCATTTATTCCGGGGGATGTCATAAAACTCTTGACAGCTTCTGTAATTTACTATAAATTTCAGGCAAGATTTACTCGGCTCTTTGGATAATAAACCACGAACCACACGAAAAAAGATTGGCACGCAGATTCACGCAGATTGAAAGGATAAACACAGATTTGAATAACAAAATTTTTCTGTGGAAATCTGCTTTATCTGTGAACATCTGTGTGCAAATTTTTTAATTCCTTAAATTCGTGGTTAAAAAGATTATGGCGGTATAGTCTAGTCCGGCCTAGGACGTGTGGTTCTCAGCCATGAAACCCGGGTTCGAATCCCGGTACCGCCATAAATACTTGAGAATAACTTTTAAGGGTTCTTAATATTCTATAATTTGTTGATTTATCATAATTTTACCTTTTCTCCTATCCTCTTAATTCTGACAACTTTTTCATTTTAACCTTGACATATTCCCTTTCAGGGTAATATTAAATCTTTGATAACAATGAAAACATCCTTGAGGACAAAATCCATTTTTTGTTTTCTCATTGTCATAATTACCACCGGTTTGGTTGCAACTTGGGTAGGAGTTCACCTGATTGGCAATTCTATAGTACGCGAAGAACAAAGAAAGGTAGAAATGGATTTAAACTCTGCTCGGGAGATATATCAAAGAAAAATTGACGATGTTCGGAATCTGATACGCATAACTACGAAGAGGTATTTTATAAAAGATGCCCTCCAATCGAAGAATATAAAGGAACTAAAAGAAAAACTCTCGTCAATAAGAGTAGAGGAAAAATTAGATATCCTAACTCTTACTGATAATAAGGGAAAGGTTCTTGTTAGAACTCGCAACCCTCAAGTTGTTGGTGATAGCCAAGCTGACGATGAATTGGTAAGCAAGGTATTGACAGAGCAAAAGGTAGTAGCATCAACTCAAGTAATAACGAGAAAGGAATTGCTAAAAGAAGGCGAAGACCTCGCCAAGCAATCGCATATAAAGTTTATTCCTACTCCAAAAGCAAAATCAACATTAGAAAAAGAAAGAACCGACGGAATGATGATAAAAGTGGCATCACCTATTCTTGATTATAACGGAAATCTGATTGGGGTATTGTACGGTGGAAACTTACTCAATAGGAATTATGAGATTGTTGATAAAGTAAAAGCCATTGTCTATTATGGGGAAACATACGAGGGAAAAGATATTGGCACAGCTACTATTTTTCAAAAAGACTTACGGATTTCTACAAATGTTGAAAAATCAAATGGAGAAAGAGCTATTGGGACTCGTGTATCCAAAGAGGTGTATGAACAAGTCTTAGAAAAAGGGAACCCCTGGTTTGGCAGGGCTTTTGTGGTCAATAATTGGTATATAACTGCCTATGAGCCTATAAAAAATATTAAAGATGAGGTTATTGGCATTCTTTATGTAGGAATACTTGAGAAGAAATTTGTAGATTTAAGGAAACGCACTTTGCTGATATTCTTGGGAATAACAGTAGCTGGAGTGTTCGTCTCATTGATTATAGCTTATTTGCTGACTAACAGAATAATAAAACCTATAAAATATTTAGTATCTGCTTCTAAACAGATAGCAAATGGTAACCTGGATGCTCGGGTTAAATGCAATTCAAAAGATGAGATTGGAGAACTGGGTGAAACTTTTAATTTTATGGCAGGTTCGCTTAAAGAAAGAGATGAGAAACTAAGGGAGTATGCTGAGCAAGAAATGATGCATTCTGAAAGATTAGTTACACTTGGACAACTCGCAGCAGGTGTGGCACACGAAATTAATAACCCACTCGCTGTAGTAATGGGACGAGCTGAATTTTTGGCTTCAGAAATGGGTGATGCTGACCCCATTATATTGAAAAGCATAAAAACTATAGAGCACGAGTCGGGAAAAGCCGCTTCAATTGTCCGTAAATTCTTGAGTTTTGCGCGTCAACCAGAGCCCAAATTCGAACTTACGGATATAAATAAGCTATTAGAGAACTCATTAACATTAGCATCTCATCAGGCACTTATTGAAAAAATCACAATAGTTAAAAACATAAATGAGAAAATACCAAAAATCCTGGCTGACCCTCAGCAGATTCAACAAGTATTTATTAATGTAATTCTTAATGCGTTTCAATCAATGCCTGGTGGAGGCAAACTACTCGTTGCTACTGGAATGAAAAACGGGTTTGTAGAGACTAAATTTACTGATACTGGCTCCGGTATTGCTAAAGAAGACCTTAATAAAATATTTGACCCATTCTTTACCACTAAAAAGAGAGGAACAGGACTTGGGCTTGCTATATCTAAAAACATAATTGATAAACATAGCGGGACTATCGGGATAGAAAGTGAACTAAATAAAGGTAGTATTGTCATAATTAAATTGCCGATTAGAAAGAAGCAAGAATGATTAAAAAAGAGTCCAGTATTCTTATTGTAGATGATGAGAGGGGTATGTGTGAACTCCTCTATGATATTTTAATAAGAGAAAAATACAAGGTTCAAACCACTGAAAGTCCTAATAAAGCTATTGAAATTGTGAGGAATGAGAATATTGATATAGTATTGTTGGACCTTGTGATGCCGGAAATGGACGGAATAGATGTTTTGAAGGAAATAAAACAGATCAAACCTAATACAACAGTAGTTATAATGACAGCTTATGGCACCATAGATACAGCAGTAAAAGCTATGAAATTGGGAGCATACGATTACATTACAAAACCTTTTAAGATGTCTAAAATAAAAACTATTACTGCAAGAATTTTAGAAAGCAAGAAGATTGTTCAAGAGAATATACATTTGCACAAAGAACTAAAAAGAAGATATAAGTTTGAAAATATTATTGGCAACAGTGCCGAGATGCAAGAAGTGTACCGGATGATTGAAAAAGTAGCTCCAAGTAATTGTAATGTTTTGATTCAAGGCGAAAGTGGCACAGGCAAAGAACTCATTGCAAGAGCAATTCACTACAACTCTCCGAGAAAGGAAAAACCATTCATTGCTCAATCATGCGTGACTTTGCCTGAAAATCTTCTGGAAAGCGAGCTATTTGGTCATATAAAAGGAGCTTTTACCGGAGCCGTCCGCACAAAACATGGACTTCTTGAAGTCGCCGATGAAGGGACTTTTTTCTTGGATGAGATTAGTTGTATCAGTCCGCCGATTCAAGCAAAGTTATTAAGAGTTATAGAGGAGCGTGAATTTAAAAAAGTAGGTGGCACGGAACCTATAAAGGTAGATATTCGGCTCATTGCTGCAACTAATAGAGATTTGCAACAGGCAGTAGAAGAGGGGACTTTTAGGGACGACCTCTTTTACAGATTAAATGTTATCATTATATCTGTTCCTCCACTGAGAGAGAGAAAAGAGGATATTCCTCTCTTGGCAAACCATTTTCTGGATAAATATAACACCTCAGCCAAAAAGAATATAAAGAATATATCGCAGGAAGTGATGAACATATTCATAGGATATGCTTGGCATGGCAATGTTCGAGAATTGGAAAATGTTATAGAACGAGCAGTAGTTTTAGGAACCAGCGAAACAATCCTTTCACAAGACTTGCCACCGCAAATGCAAACTCAGGAGTTAGAAGAAAGAAATTCAGATGCGAAAACCCTTGCACATACTATCAGGAAGGCAGAGAAAGAAAGAATAGAAGATGCGTTAAAACAAACTAACTGGCACAAAACCAAATCAGCCAAGCTCCTTGGAATAAGCCGCAAAACCCTATGGGAGAAACTCAAGATATACGATATTAAAAAAGAATAGTCTCGGAGACTGTCTGAAAATTCAAAAAATTATCACGAAGACACGAAAGGACGAAATCACGAAAAATTTAATTCTTTTATTTGTAACCCGTTAACTAACGGATTTAAAGAACTTCGTGTTTTTAACATTCCGCGCTTTCGTGATAAAAAAGTAGTTTCCGGATATACTTCTCGTTGTATTTGTAAAGCTACAGAACGAGTTAGGATTACACTGATTTTTCTTTTCTCTGCGTTCTTTGTGGTGAAAAAACAAATAAAAATTCTGGAACCGCGGATAAACACTGATGCACACAGATTTTGTAATCTTTAATCTTCTAATCTTTGAATCTGTGTTAATCTGTGGTTGCATTTTTCCTTGACATTAGGGAATTGTATGATAGAATAATTACGAAAATGCACTTAACTCAAAAAGAGGAGATATGCGTAAATTTTTGAGAGTATGGGCTTTTGTAGGGACACAATTTATTGTGTCCTTGCCGAGCTTTGCCCACCTATGGGTAGCAAGATATAATGGGCTGGGTAATGGTAATGATTATGCAACAGCAATTGCCATTGACGGAGAGGGTAATATTTATGTGACAGGATATAGTATGAATTCAGACAGTAATTATGACTATGCGACGATAAAGTACAATACTTCAGGTGACACACTGTGGGTTAGAAGATATAATGGACCAGGAAACGACGATGATGAGCCATCTGGAATTGCACTTGATGATTCTGGCAATGTCTATGTAACAGGAGGTAGTCATGGTTCAGGTACTGATTATGATTATGCAACAGTGAAGTATAATTCTTATGGTGTAGAACAGTGGATAAGAAGATATAATGGACCGGGCAATTATGGAGACAAGGCATCTGCAATTGCACTTGACGATTCTGGCAATGTCTATGTAACAGGATGGAGTTATGATTCAAGTTTTTCAATCCATCGCTATGACTATGCGACGATAAAGTATAATTCTTCGGGTGATACACTATGGGTAGCAAGATATGATGGACCGGTAAATTACTACGATGATAGAGCAAAAGCAATTGCAGTTGATGATTCTGGCAATGTCTATGTGACAGGATGTAGTGAAGATTCATGTGCTTTAGGCATTTGCTATGACTATGCGACAATTAAGTATAATCATTCAGGTGATACACTGTGGGTTAGAAGATATAATGGGCCAAGTGATGAGTATGATATCGCAAGTGCAATTGTAGTTGATGGAGGTGGCAATGTGTATGTGACTGGAGGGAGCGCAGATTCCTTCTGTGGGGGAGACTATGCAACAGTGAAGTATAATTCTTTAGGTATAGAGCAGTGGGTAGCAAGATATAGCCAGAGCGGAGTTGATTGGGCAGAAGCAATTGCAGTTGATGATTCTGGTAATGTCTATGTGACAGGATATAGTGAGGATTGGTGGGGCTGTCCTCCTGACATTGAGTGGGAGGGAGATTATGCGACGGTAAAATATAATTCTTCCGGTAAGGAACAGTGGGTAAGGAGATATGGCGGGCTTTATAATTGGGATGGAGCAAACGCAATCGGAATTGATAATTCTGGGAATGTCTATGTGACAGGAACGGATGGCTATTCAGACAATGACTATGCAACGATAAAATATAATTCTTCCGGCGAGGAACAGTGGATAAGAAAATATGATGGGACAGGTCGCAATGATGGGGCACGAGCAATTGCACTTGATGATTCTGGTAATGTATATGTGACAGGACTGAGTTATGGTTCAGGTACTGGTTATGACTATGCGACGATAAAGTATTCGTATTTAGGAGTGGAAGAAAGAAATGAGAGATTAGAGATTAGAGATTGGAGATTACAGATATATCCGAATCCATCTTTTGGGAATGCTTTGATTAAGTATGGATTACCAGAAAAGGCGAATGTGAGTTTGGGGCTTTATGATATATCAGGCAGACTGGTCAAGACGCTTTATTCCGGGAATCAGGAAAAGGGTTATCATACAATTAATGTAGGGGCGTATCACGATACGCCCACAGGTATTTACTTTATTAAATTTGAAACAGAGAAGTTCAAGGCAACGAGGAAACTGACGATTCTCAAGTAGTTAGTAGTTAGGGAAAAAATAAATCACAAAGACACAAAGAAAAACATTAGCACACAGATTCACACAGATTGAAATGATAAACACAGATTTAAATAACGAAATTTTCTGTGTAAATCTGTTTTATCTGTGAATATCTGTGTGCAATTTTTTATTAGTGTGTATTCGTGGTCAAAAAAGGATAATCCTCCTCAATTAACCCAAAATACAAATAATTTCTATCGTTACCCTTCCGTAACACTCGTTACCAAATTGTAATCATTCTCTAATCCCCCTTTATTCTTTGTAATCACCAACTATATCCTATTTTTTATCTTATAGTAGTTACCAACAGGTAACGAAATCACTTTTTGGTGCAGAAGATATGAGAAGTGTGTAAGTCCATTAAATTAAGTTGCTTAAGCATCCTCAATCACAAAAT
>JAGMCN010000113.1 GCA_023129235.1 Caldifarciminota bacterium
ATACTTAATCAGGGCGTGATAAATCACGCCCCTACAGTTCTGGTAATGACATCCGGGAATATAAGTGACGAACCAATATCATATAAAAATGAAGAGGCATTTTCAAGACTAAAGGGTATTGCGGACTATTTTTTGATTAATGACCGAGAAATCCATATAAGATGCGATGATTCTGTAATCAGATGCTTTTCCGGAGAATCCTGTGGAAAAGGAAAAGAAATGATACTCCGAAGGGCAAGAGGATATGTTCCTGAACCCGTAGAACTTCCTTTTGAACTCAAAAGTCATATATTATCCTGTGGTGCAGAGCTAAAGAATACTTTCTGTCTTGCCAGAGATAACTATGCCTTTGTAAGCCATCATATTGGAGATTTAGAGAACCTTGAGACACTTACTTCTTTTGAACAAGGGATAGAACATTTCAAGAACCTTTTCTCTATAATCCCAGAGGTCATTGCTTACGACCTCCATCCTGAATATCTATCTACTAAATATGCGAAAAAACTCTCAACTCTTAACTCTCAACTCTTAACTCTTGGCGTTCAGCATCATCATGCTCATATTGCAAGTTGTATGGCAGAGAATGGTATAACTCAAAAAGTAATTGGAGTAGCATTTGATGGATTGGGCTATGGAAGTGATGGTACTCTTTGGGGAGGTGAGTTCCTTGTTGCCGATTTATCAGAATTCAAGAGAGTTGGGCATTTTAAATATGTTCCTATGCCGGGAGGCACACAGGCAATCGAAGAACCCTATAGAATGGCAGTCTCTTATCTTCATCAGATTTATGGGGAAGATACTCTTGATTTAGGAATAGAGTTTACAAAAAGAATAGATAAAAAAAGATGGAAAATGTTGACAACTCTTATTAATAAGCGTATAAATTCACCGATTATATCTTCTGTTGGCAGATTATTTGATGCTGTCTCATCCCTCATAGGGATTAGGGATAAAGTGAACTATGAAGGACAGGCAGCAATAGAATTAGAAATGATAGTAGATGAGAATTGTATCGAAGAATATAACTATGAAATCAAGTCACAGAATTCAATGCTAATCATAGCCCCAGCACAAATATTTGCTGGGATTATTGAAGACTTGAAATCAAAGAGAGCACTTTCTATTATCTCGGCAAAATTTCATAATACTATAGGAAGTATAATTAGAGATGTTGTCCTACGAATCCGAGAGTTGTTTGACTTAAATGAAGTTGTTTTAAGTGGCGGAGTGTTTCAGAATATGTTTTTATTGCATAATGCTGTGGGTAAGTTACGGGAAGATGGATTTAATGTTTACACTCATCACAAAGTCCCAACAAATGATGGTGGTATTTCATTAGGGCAAGTGGTAATTGCAAATGCGAGAATATTATGTGTTTAGGGATACCTGTTAAAATTGTAGAGAAAAAAGGCAAGACTGGCATTGCAGAGATTGGTGGAGTTAAAAGAGAAATAGATTTGCGACTTGTAGAGGATGCAGAAATAGGTGACTATGTGATTTTGCATGCAGGCTTTGCTATCCAGAAACTCGATGAAAAAGAGGCACAGGAGACTTTAGATTTAATAAGAGAAATATTATGAAATATATAGACGAATTTTCTAATCAGAGAGTCTGTCTAAATTTAGCAAAGAAGATAGAAGAAACAGCTAACGGAAAAGATATGACCTTTATGGAGGTATGTGGGACACATACAGTAGAAATATTCAAATCTGGGATAAAGAGCATTTTACCCAAGAATGTTAGATTGCTTTCCGGTCCTGGCTGTCCTGTTTGCGTTACCCCAAATTCCCAGATTGATAAGATGATCGCTTATGCTCGGCGAGATGATGTAATTATTACCACATTTGGTGATATGATGAAAGTGCCGGGCTCAATCGCTTCTTTGAGTAAAGAAAAAGCTTTAGGCAGAGATATAAGAGTTGTTTATTCAGTGAATGAAGCTGTGAAGCTCGCTGAAAACAATCCAAGCAAAAAGATAATATTCTTTGGTATAGGATTTGAAACTACAGCTCCTACAGTAGCGGCTTCATTAAAGGATGCGAAAGAGAGGAAGCTGAAAAATTACTTTGTCTTGTCTGCACATAAGCTCATTCCACCAGCCATAAAGGTTATTCTTGAAAGTGGAGAGGTGAGAGTAGATGGTTTTTTACTTCCAGGGCACGTTTCTGTTATAATAGGCAGGAGAGCTTATGATTTTATTGCTCAGGAGCATAGGATTCCTTGTGCAGTAGCTGGATTTGAGCCACTGGATATTCTTAGAGCTACTCTTTGCCTTGTAAAACAAATAGATAATGGAACTCCTGCTGTTGAGAATTGTTATAAAAGGTCAGTAAAAGAGGAAGGGAACCGGGTGGCAAAAGAGCTAATGAATGAGGTATTTGAAATCTATGATAGTGAATGGAGAGGACTTGGTGTTATACCAAATAGCGGACTCAAAATCAGAGAGGAATACTCAAGTTTTGATGTAGAGAAAAATATAGAGGTAGAAATAACTCTCAACTCACAACTCACAACTCACAACTCTCAGTGTATTTGTGGAGAGATATTGCGAGGGATAAAGACTCCTGTTGCTTGCAAATTATTTGGTAGAGAGTGCACTCCAGAAAATCCTATAGGTCCGTGTATGGTCTCTTCCGAAGGCACCTGTGCCGCATATTATAAGTATGGTTCTTAAACTCAAAATAAGTTTGACAAATCTACTTTTGAGCAATAAACTGTGAAACATCACTATACTAAAAGCGAAATACAAAAATTCATTCGTGAAGCAGACAATCGGTCATATAGTGGACGGGTTGAGCGACTGAAATTTTTATTATCAATCGAAAACCAATCTTCCTTTCCAGCTTCTGCTTTAGCCTCTGAGTATTATGAAGAAGCGAGATTATGTTGGTATGTAGGTGCTTTTGTTGCAACGATTGCAATGGTTCAGCTTGCATTCGAGGAACTATTACGATCACACTATAGAGTCGCAAAAGGGGTTGGTGGGAAATTAAATTGTGGTATAAAGGTTGACCAAGCAAGTTTCTCCAATCTTATTGATGAAGCAACGAATGACAAATGGATTTTAGAAGAAGAAGTAAAATCGCTTCACAATTTAAGGAAAAATGTCCGTAATCCATATATTCATGTAAAGGATGTCAAGGTAAACGATTATGGAAAAACAAATCTTAAGAAACCCAATTTTTTATACAATATCTTAAAATTAAAGCACCCGAAGTGATAGGTGCGGATGTAGAGAACGAAGCCAAATGGGCAATTCAATTGTTGGTTACTTTATTGCCTGAAATTTCATGCCGTTATGGAGGGTTGTAGAATAGTAATTTCAGAAAGTATATACGATGAGATGAAAAAATTAATGAGTCTGTGATGGATTTGAAAGAGTCAAAAAATATTTCGTTAGCTTATGGGAGTGGGGGAAAGCTTACTCATAATTTAATAAAGGAACTCTTTTTAGCTAATTTTGAGAATCCTTTGCTCAAGCCCTTAACTGATTCTGCTATTATAAACTTGAATGGGACAAAAATAGCATTTACGACTGATTCTTATACAGTTACCCCTATATTCTTTCCGGGTGGTGATATTGGCAAGCTTGCAGTATGTGGGACTGTAAATGATTTAGCAGTTATGGGAGCGAAGCCACTTTATCTTTCGTGTGGCTATATAATTGAAGAAGGACTTGATTATGAGTCACTCGTTAAGATAACTAAATCCGTGAGTGAGACAGCCAAAAATTCAGGAGTACAGATAGTTACAGGAGATACAAAGGTTGTGGAAAAGGGCAAGGGAGATAAAATTTTTATTAATACATCAGGGATAGGGATTTGCGAGTATGAATTTAAAGAAATACAAACAGGAGACAAGATTTTGATAAACGGAGCCATAGGAGACCACGAAATCGCTATATTAACTGCGAGAGAATCACTTGGTTTTGAAACCAAGATTGAAAGCGACTGTGCTCCTTTATGGGATTTGATTTCACAGGTGCTAAAGAGTTCACGCGAAGTAAAATTTATGAGAGACCCAACAAGAGGTGGTATAGCTACTGTTTTAAATGAGGTAGTAGAGGACAAAAACTTCGGCATACTGCTTTATGAGGAAAAACTACCGATAAAAGAGGAAGTTAAGGGAGTATGTGCTTTGCTTGGATTTGATCCACTTTATCTTGCAAATGAAGGCAAAGTAATCATTGTAGTAGCTCCAGCAGATGCTGATAAGTTAATTAATATAATGCAAAGACATAAGTTGGGTAAGGATGCCCAAATTATTGGTGAGGTAGTTGAATCTCCTACTGAAAAGGTATGTATCAAGACAAAAGTGGGTGGAACGAGAATCGTGGATATGCTAACAGGAGAACAGCTTCCAAGAATATGTTAGAAGCTTATGCATGAGTGGGCGTTAGCAGAGGCAGTAGTTTCTACTGCAATCAAAGTATCCAAGAAGGAGAAATTCAAAAAGATTACAAAGATAAAAATCAAAATAGGTGAACTTCAACAAATAGATATTGATACATTTGAATTCCTCTTAAAAGAAATTATAGGAAACCATACTCTCATTGACAAGGCAGAGTTAAAAATCGAGAAAGAAGAAGGAGTTTTGAAATGCAATGTTTGTGCCCATAAGTGGAATTTCAAGGAAGTAATTGAGAAGTTAAGTGAAGAATACAGCGAAGCCATTCATTTTATTCCAGAGGTAGCGCATATTTATACAAGATGTCCCAAATGTGGAAGTCCTGACTTTAAAATCGTAGAAGGACGAGGAGTCTTAATAGAAACAATTGAAGGAATAAGATAACTTGAAATGGACCCAAGATTAAATATCATTGATAAGAGATTAGAAAATATAAAAAGACTGATTGCTGTAGGAGGTGGAAAAGGAGGTATCGGTAAAAGCTTAACGGCTTCTGCCCTGGCATTAACTCTATCAAAATTGGGCTACAAAGTAGGTTTGTTGGATTTGGATTTTTGTAGTCCCTCTGCACATATAATATTAGGTGTAAAGGGGATTTATCCCAAAGAGGAGAAAGGAATTATTCCACCTGAAATTTATGGCATCAGGTTTATGTCGATTATTTATTATGCCGAGGATAATCCTTCTCCTTTAAGGGGGATTGATATCTCGAATGCGATAATAGAATTACTTGCCATTACTCAATGGGGTGAACTGGATTTCCTAATTGTTGATATGCCACCGGGTATAGGGGATTCAATATTAGATACAATTCGGTTAATGAAAAGAGTAGAATTTCTTATAATAACTACTCAGTCAAAAGTAGTATTAGAAACTGTTAAGAAAGTATTAAAAATACTAAGAGAACTAAAAGTTCCAATTATCGGCGTTATTGAAAATATGAGACTGGCAAAGTCTTCATTTGTAAAGGAAGAATTAAAAGAATTTAATGTGCCCTTCTTGAGTGCAATAGATTTTGACAAAAGTCTTGAAGATTCACTGGGAGATATAAATAAACTCTCAAAAACTGATTTTGTGCGACATATAGAGAAACTTGTGGACAAAATTAAGTAAAGAGAATAGAAATTTGTAAATTCATTACAGGATATGAAAGATACTCGTAGAGAAATCCCGAGCATTGATAAGATGATAAAAAATAGTTGTTTTAAGGATTATCCACATAAATTAGTTCTTGAAGTCCTTCGCAATACTACAGATAAATGGCGAGAGAAAATAGAAAAGACAGTTAACAGTCAACAGTCAACAGTCAACAGCTTGCAAAAGATTATAATACAAGAGACACTTGCTGAATTAGGATGTAGGGGCACGATGCATCGTTCCTCTACATCTTTGAAAAGAGTTATCAACGCCACAGGAGTTATTTTAAATACTAATCTTGGTAGAGCTCCTATTCCAAAGTCTATCTTGGAATCTTTTACCCAAATTGGTTCTTCGTATTCTAATTTAGAACTTTCTCTTGAGACGGGTGAAAGGAGCGACAGGTATTCTCATATTGAAGAACTTTTGAAAAAGCTCACATCTGCAGAGGCAGGCATTGTGGTTAATAATAATGCATTTGCAGTGCTTCTGATTTTGGACACATTCGCAAAAGGTAAAGAGGTAATTGTTTCACGAGGTGAGTTAATAGAAATTGGTGGCTCGTTTAGATTACCTGATATTTTGAGTAAAAGCGGATGTACCCTTGTAGAAGTAGGAACAACGAACCGCACCTACATTGAGGATTACGAAAAAGCAATTACAGGAAACACTGCATTATTCTTGAAAGCTCACACCTCCAATTACAAAATTTTAGGTTTTGCTCATACACCCGCACTCAAAGAAATAGTGGCATTGGGGAAAAAACATAATATCTTGACTGTGGAGGATTTAGGCAGTGGCTTGCTTGTTGACCTCACGAAATTTGGTCTCCCTTATGAGCCGACGGTTCAAGAAGCAATTAAATCAGGTGTAGATATTGTGAGTTTTAGTGGCGATAAATTATTAGGTGGTCCTCAATGCGGGATTATACTCGGCAAGAAAGCATATATAACGAAACTCAGAAAGAATCCATTGTTTAGAGCTTTGCGTGTGGGGAAGTTTACATTGTCCTGCTTGGAATCAATGCTACGAATTTATTTATATGAAGATGACCCTATCGGCAAGATTCCTCATTTATCTATGATTACAGAGCCGGTTGCGAGTGTAAAAGAGCGTGCAGAAAAGTTATATAATAAACTTTCTAAGATATTTGTAGGAACAAATTATAATCTGTCCCTACAGGAATCAGAGGCAGAAATAGGAGGCGGGGCTTACCCCGGAGTGAAGATTCCAAGCTTTGCTGTAACTATATCTTCACAGGAGCATTCTCCTGATTCTATAAGCAAAAAGTTAAGAGCAGGAGAGCCACCTATTATTTCCCGTATAGCTAATAACAAGGTCTGGCTGGATTTAAGAACAATCTTTGCCGATGACATAGATTTAATTGTAGAGGGAGTGAAAAAATGGGTTTAAGGAGAATATAAGTGAGAGAAGTAGTTCCAATAGAAGTTATTGAACAAAAGATTTTTATGATTCGCAGACAGAAAGTTATGCTGGATAGGGATTTAGCAGAACTTTATGGCGTGGAAACCAGAGTGCTGAACCAGGCTGTGAGGAGAAATATTGGGCGTTTTCCAGAGGATTTTATGTTTTCTTTGACACGACAAGAGATTAGGGACTTATCACAAATTGTGATAAGTTCAAAAATCAAGCATGCTCCAAATGTTTTTGCTTTTACTGAGCAAGGAGTTGCGATGCTCTCAGGTGTTCTTAATAGTAAAAGAGCTATACAGGTAAATATCACTATAATGCGGACATTCGTGAGATTAAGACAAATTCTTTCTACACATAAGGAACTTGCATATAAATTGAAAGAGCTTGAGAGGAAGATAGAAAAACATGATGTAGAAATTCAGACAATTTTTGAGGCAATTCGTCAACTTATGACGCCTCCAGAAAAACCAAAACATAAAATTGGATTCTAAATGGATTAAGGATGAGAGACGGGGGATAAACTCCCACGCTACTACGGATGTTACTGGAAATTCAGGGTATGTCCACGAAAGTTTCAGGGAACTCTCCGAACATCTCGGAGAAGACCCTGAAATATAAAAATATGTGTGGTAAACGGATACATATATGAGTTTAATTATTGGAACAGCGGGGCATGTTGACCACGGCAAGACAGAACTTATAAAAGCACTTACGGGAATAGATACGGATAGACTCCCCGAGGAAAAAGAGAGGGAAATGACTATCGTGCTGGGGTTTGCCTTTATAGATTTGCCCAAATACGGGAGAGTCGGAATAATAGATGTGCCCGGGCATGAAAGATATTTGAAGAATATGATTACCGGCGTAAGTGGAATAGATTTAGCCCTGCTTGTTATAGCTGCGGATGAAGGCATAATGCCGCAGACCAGGGAGCATTTTGAAATCTTAGGATTCGCAGGAATAAGCCGAATGATAGTGGTGTTGACTAAAATTGACCTGATAGACGAGGAAATAATAGAAGAAGCCATTATGCAAATCGAAGACTTGCTTGAAGGCACTCGGTATGCTGATAGCAAAACCATAAAAGTCTCAAGTAAAACTGGCGAAGGATTATCAGAACTTAAGCAGGTGCTGGATGAGGTGATTTGCAGTATGCCAGCAAAAAAGACATCCGGAGTGCCTATCTTGCCAATCGACCGTTCATTTATGCTAAAGGGTGTGGGCACTGTAGTTACTGGCAGCGTGGTTAATGGGATTCTAAGACTCGGTGATAAGGTTTGTATTTACCCGCGAAAGCTAACCTCAAAAATCAAGCAAATACAGGTTCATAATGAGCTTGAAAAAGAGATAGATGCGGGACATAGAGTTGGAGTAAATCTTGCAAACATAAAAGTCAAGGAAGTTGATATAGGAGATGTTCTATCAGAGGAAGGCGGTCTATTCACTACAAGATTGATTGACGCAAGGTTAGAACCCAGAACGGATGTAAATGTGAAACACTGGATGAGAGTGAGAGTGCATATTTTGACTAATGAGATTCTGGGAAGAATCCGGCTGTTGGGAGATGGCAAGTATTGTCAGATATTATTAGAGAAACCCGCAGTAACCTGGTTTAGAAATAAATTTATAATAAGGAATTATTCTCCAACATACTTGATTGGAAGTGGCACAACGCTAAATCCAGCACCTACTACACATAGGAGGAAGGACGATAGAGTTGTTCAATTACTGGAATTCAGAGAAAAACATAATATGGAAGAAATAATAGCCGAAGAGATTAAGCATAAATATTGTTCGCAGAATCCTGTGGAGAAAATAGATAACTTTAAAAAGACTCTATTTACTCCTGATGGTGAGTTTGATAGTGTATTGAAAAAGCTGATAGACTCAGGAACCATTAAAATAATTTCGCAATATATTATTGATAAATCTACTTCTGAAAGAATAAAGGGAAAAATTATTGCCGAATTAGAAAGTTTTTATAAAATGAGTAGTGGGATAAAAATTGGTATGCCCAAAGAGGAGTTAAGAAGAAAAATAAAGATAGAGCAAGGATTATTTGGCTCCTTCCTTCACGAATTGGATGAGGAGGTTGAGATTGTAAAGGATAAAGTACGGCTTAAAAGCTGGAAAGCACTATTAAGTGAGAATCAATTAAGAGAGTTGGAAAAGGTGGAAGAAATTTCACGAAAGGAGTTTTGTTCTTTCAAGGAGTTTAACAGGGAAATAATAAATATACTTTTAGAGGGAGGAAAGATAGTAAATATAAAAAGCGAATTCTTTGTTCATAAAGATACTTTTTCAGCACGAAAGCTTGCCATAAAGAACTATATAGAAGAAAACGGAGAAATAAGTATCGGAGATATAAAAAGAATTTTAGGGACTACACGGAAATATGTTGTTCCTTTTGCCGAATATCTTGATGAAATAAACTTCACAAAAAGGGTAGGAGATAAGAGAATATTATGTGGAGGCGGATAGGGGCTGGTGTCTCTACTGGACTTCAAATCCAGCTTTTCCGATTGTATCGGAAAGGTAGGTTCGATTCCTACACGTCTCCGCCATTTTTATTAAAATCTATAAAAGATTGAGTTGCACGACTTTTTATCCCCACTTTTGAAAATACCATATAGAAACAGCGGAGAATATCTAAATCCTTAATCTCTATTTTTCGGAGGGTTCCATTCTTAACCGCCCATTCTGATAAAAAGGATACGCCTAATTTAGCTTCTATGCCTTGTTTCACTGCTTCCGTGCTTCCAAGTTCCATAACTATTTTGAGCTCCTTTATTCCCCTATTTTTCAATGCTATCTCTACCGTATCTCTTGTTCCCGACCCTTCTTCACGCCAAATGAATTTGCCTG
>JAGMCN010000114.1 GCA_023129235.1 Caldifarciminota bacterium
TTTGCCAGCTCAATATACTCTAATCTCTTATCTTCTACTTTTTCACCAACTGCTCCTACCTCAAGTCTATGTTCAAGGATTTTGGTAATTATATCCTTGCTGTTTGATATTTGGACTGATACATTTACATCAGGATATTTTTGCTTGAAGCCATTTAAAACTCCCGGCAGGATATATGTCCCGGGAATTGTGCTTGCACCAATAATCAGATTGCCTTTCACTACATCTTTTAACTCATCAATCTTATCCCTGGACTCATCAACAAGTTTAAGGATTCTCTTTGCATAATGATAAAGGATTTCTCCACTTTCAGTAAGTGCAATCTCTCTTTGTGAGCGGTCAAAAAGAGTGGTGTCATAAAGCTTTTCTAACTCCGAGATTTGACTGCTTATTGTGGATTGAGTGCGATAGACCAGTTCACCAGCTTTAGTAAAGCTCTTTTTCTCAGCAACTGCACAAAATGTCCTAAGATTTTGCAACTCTATCATTTTATCAAATACTTAACTACAGATAACAACGTATTGGGATACGAAGGCAATTTAAGAAAATCGTTGATTTCCCTTTTATCCGCTGTTATGTGAAGTGGCATCTTCTTTTTTAACAAAGTCATATTTCCCTAACCTAAACAATGCCAATATCAATAGATGCATGTAGTTAACATTGTATTCTTGAAATAGCATGAGTGAATGAGCAACTTTATGCCTTAAATTATAGCCAGCTTTTTCTACAAGTAAAAATTTAAGAAACAGCAGGTCATCTTCATCAAAAAGTCTCTTGATAGGTGCTTCATACAAAAGAGCATGAATATCTTTCTCTCTTACGATATTTCTACCTTTACTATCGTTGGTCATGTAAAAAGTAGTTACGCCAGAAAACTGACAAATATCTCTGAGCAGACCTTCTACTTTCAAGACAAGAGAATCAATACTCAGGACTAAGTTGGGATAATTTGCAGGATTAAGAAAGTAACGGTGCATTTGGAAAAAGTATTCATGGAGAGCAGGAGCTATTAAATTCAGCCAGTTATAGACTATTGTCTCATTGTTGGATAATTTTTTAGAAATATTTTTGCCAAACCAAGAATGTCTCTTTAAAAAGTCTAATAGAATATCTATAGATAGCTTATTTCCCCGAATTGCAGTAAAGAATATCTCATTTATTAAATATATCTTATTTAGCTCAAGTTCCCACTTATACTGTTGAAGTATACTAAAATATTTTTTTTCCTCCTCGTCAGAAAAATGTTGAGATAGATGTCCACTTTGGTCAATTATCTCTGTTGGGAATAAGTGTTGCATAACGAATTGTTTGCTATGCTCTTCAGCAATTTTCTCCATATCTTTGTATTTAGGAAGGAGGTTTTTATCAAGCATCAAGACTTCTATAATTTTGTCTGGATTATCTCTAACTACTTTTTCAGCAATCTTTCTATATCTCTTTATAAGTTCTGTTAAGTTGATTTCTTTTTTGAACTCTGACATTTTCATTGAATTTTTAAGTTCAGAGTATTTCTTTTCCAGTTCACTGATTTTATCCTTATCTTTGAGTTTTTTGTAGTTTTCTATTGCAAATTGGCAAAAAGTCAAAGAGGCTAAATTATTACCTTTTTCTGCCTGCTTCATTAAAGTTTCATAAGATTCTGCAATTCGCTTTCCCCAATTATGCGTTCTCCTTCCTAATTTCTGCTCAACTTTTTCTCCCAGTTTAAGCATATCTATTGCACCATGAATATTTCCCGCTTTAGTTAAAGATTCTGATATTTGCCAACATATCTTTTCAAATCCAAGAAAATCTTTATTAAGAAATTTGCCCTTACTCTTTAACATTAATTCAACTAAATTAGCTCTTAAAGCAAATGAAGAACTGCTTTTAAAATTGAATGTATTTACCAATCTCCTTAATTCTGATTTGATTTTATCTACTTTATATTTTACTTGGGAGGCAATAAAGTAAGCGTTTTTGACTGCTTTCAAAACATATAAGCCATAGTACTCATTAGGTTCCTTCATATCTTTTGCTTCGTAGATTTTAATAAGTTTCAAATAAGAATTCACAGCCATTTTTGCATACTTGGTATGTTTCTTCGGACTGCACCAAAGAATGTGAGAATAACGCGCATTGAGTAGGAGATTAGAGGTACTATCTAACCTTTCAATCAGATATTTGTATGTCCTATCGTTAAATCTATCCAAAAAAGGATATCCAACGACCTCGCCTTTGTCATTGGGTCCAGTAAATATTGGCTTAAGGTTCCCATCTTCTATCATAAAATTGAAAAAGTCTACTTCCCATTGAGATTTTTCGGCTTCATCGGATTTGTTTTGTTTGTGCTTCAAATCCCTCAATTTTTGAAATAAGTTCCCAATTTGGTGGGAGTACTTATAATCTGTAGCAGTTTTCTCTAAATAATTACAGAGAGATTTAAGATCGGCAAAGTTTTCCATGTTATTTCCTCATTAAAGACGCCATTTCAGATGACTTGTTTGTATCCGGATGGTTTGGATATACATCCATTTGTCTGAAATCTACCAGTCCTAATTTTTACCTTCTTAAAGTTGAAACAATACGCATTGGATTTAGGAGTAAATCCATTGCATCACTACTACTACGAACTATCAAATCTGCATTAAGAAGTGTATCTCCGGAAGCACCTTCGCTTTCAATAACAGCTATCCCAATTTTTGCCTCCTTGAGCATCAGAGCATCATTTGCTCCATTGCCAATAGCAACAGTTTTTTCTTTTCCTATTTTTAGAACGAAATCTCGCTTCTTCTCGGACTCATCAACGGGAGGAATCTTTACAACCTCAAGAGTAAGGGCAGAAACTGTTTGCTCAACAGTTCCATAAGTATCAGCGGTGAGTAAATAGATGCGGAGATTCTGCGAAAGTTTATTAAGTTTTACTTTGACTTTATCAGTAATTTTTCCATCTACAGCAATAGTGCCATTTAGGTCAAAAACCGCATTCTCTAATTCTATTTTGCCAACTCCCGGAATATTAAATGATAGCATCTTCTCTCCTATCAATCACAGCATATCTTAATTCTACCAAGATGTCAACATTTTTATTGATAACACCTATTGATTTTTCCGATTTGTGCAAGCATATACTATTGGAACTTTCAATTTGACAAATCTAATTCCTGAATGTAGATAATAACATTGAAAAGAGAAAGTAATATGAGTATTTATCTTGATAATGCTGCTACTTCATATCCTAAGCCAGATTGTGTGCTTGAAGCTATGAGGCGGTATTTTGAAGATATTGGTGCCAACTCCGGTCGCTCTGCTCATAAACTGGCACAAGAAGCAAGTAGATTAGTTTTTGAAACCAGAGAAGGAATAGCAAAGTTAGTTGGAGCAAAAGACTCCTCTCGGATTATTTTCACTTTGAACGCTACCGATGGGTTAAATACAGCAATTCTGGGTAGCTTAAAAGAAGGGGATGGAGTTATTACTACATCAATGGAGCACAATTCAGTTATGCGACCTTTGCGATTTCTGGAGGAAGAGAGCGGAATCAAAGTAGATGTTATCAAATGTTCAAAAGAAGGAGTGCTAGAGCCAGATGATATAAAGAAAAAGATTACTCAAAACACGAGACTTATTATTGCTACAGCTGCCTCAAATGTAGTTGGAACGATAATGCCGATTCGTGATATTGGAAGGATAGCAAGAAAGCATAATATACCTTTTCTCGTGGATGCAGCACAGACGGTGGGTAGTTTTCCTATTAATGTGGAGGAAATCGATATGATTGCTTTTTCTGGGCATAAAGGACTTTTAGGACCTCAGGGAACAGGATGCTTATATATCAAAGAAGGTATAAAATTAACTCCTTTGAAATTTGGCGGAACTGGGAGCAGGTCTGAATTTGAAATTCAACCTGATTTCTTGCCTGATAAATATGAGAGTGGAACTCCTAATCTTATTGGAATAGCTGGACTTGGTGCAAGTGTCAAATTCATATTGGAGAAAGGCGTAGAAAATATCAGAAGAAAAGAGGAAAAGCTAACCGAATATCTCCTTCAAAAGTTGAAAGAAATAAAAAAGGTAATCATTTACGGAACTCAAGATAGTCGGAAACAGACTTCCGTTGTTTCAATTAATATCAAAAATATGGAGTCCTCTGATGTTGGAGATATATTGGACAGGGATTATGATATAGGCGTAAGATGTGGACTTCACTGTGCACCTATTGCACACAAGACTATAGGGACATTTCCATCAGGAACTGTGAGGATAAGTTCAGGATATTTTAATACAGAAGCGGATATTGACTACCTTTCAAGAGCTATTCGTAAAATAGCACAATGAGGCAGATAATCACTTTTGCTTCTATTCATTTTGTAATGAAGGCAGAGAAGGTGTTAAAGAAAGAGGGAATAGACATCCGATTGATACCTACTCCTCGCAAGATTAGTTCTGATTGCGGGATGGCAATTGAGACTCACTACGAGAATATAGAGAGAATCAAAACAATTCTTGGTAATCAGAAATGTAGTATGGATGGTATCTATAGATTTGATGAGAAGGGAGGTTATAGTGAACAAAAGGATTGATGGAAGAGGGCTCTCTTGCCCCAAGCCAGTGGTTATGACAAAGAATACATTGGAGGAGATGGAAGCCGGAACAATTGAGGTAATTGTGGATAATAAACCTGCTGTTGAAAATGTTTCACGATTTGCAAGAAATTCAGGTTGTGAAGTAAAAGTAAGAGAAGAAGGCAAGAACTTTATCGTTGAAGTCACAAAGAGAGAAACCTCTGAAGTTTCTAAAGAGGAAATAGTTTGTCAGGTTGAACCACAGAAAACAGGAAAGGGAATAACAGTTCTTATTGAATCAGATACTATTGGAGAGGGGAGTGATGAACTTGGTGCAATCCTAATGAGAGCCCTTTTTCCCACTCTGCTTGAAGCGAGTCCCAGACCCCAAAGGTTAATATTTATGAACAACGGTGCGAAACTTGCTGTGGAGGGGTCAATTTATTTAGATGACATAAGCAAATTGGAGAAAGAGGGAATAGAGATATTTGTCTGTGGCACCTGTTTGGACTTTTTCAACCTGAAGGATAAGGTGAAAGTTGGGAAGATTTCAAACTTCTTTGAAATTACTCAGATTTTGGTTGAGGCAGATAAAGTAATTACTATATAAAAAATGTCCCGATGAATTGGGACGAAAGGAGGAGAAATGGCTGAATATACGAAGATGTGGGAGGACATTGGATTGGACTTAAAGAGGCACGATACTTTATTAGAAGCCCTTGGCAAAATATATGGTGATGTGTATATGACACAAACGAATCGCCCAAAAGGGATGGAATATTTTGATTTTGTTGTCTCTGAGGTTCATGGCTTGCGAATCAAGGAGTTAATGGAACACAAAGAGAAGGGTGGAAAGGTAGTTGGGACTTTCTGTGTATATGTGCCAGATGAAATAATTACTGCTGCAGGGGGTATCAGTGTAGGACTGTGTGGTGGTGCTCAGTTTTCTATTCCTGATGCCGAGACGATACTGCCAACGAATCTCTGCCCATTGATAAAATCAGCAGTTGGTTTTAAACTGGGTAAAATATGTCCATACTTTGAAGCTGCTGATTTTCTTGCAGGCGAGACGACCTGTGATGGCAAGAAGAAAGCATGGGAGATACTTGATAATTATATTCCTACCTATATTATGGAAGTTCCACAAAAGAAAGATGCTATAGATAGAGAACTCTACTTGAAAGAGATTAAGGCATTCAAGGAAAAAATGGAAAAAGAAGCTGGAGTGACAATAACACCTGAGGTTCTGGGAGAGAAAATCAAACTTATGAACGCAAGGAGAAAAGCACTTGAGAGGTTGTATGAACTCCGAAAGAGTTCACCACTGCCTATATCAGGCAAAGATGCGTGCCTCATATCGCAGATAGCTTTTTACGATGACCCGGTAAGATTTACTTCAAAGGTAAATGAATTGTGTGATGAATTAGAGAAGCGAGTTAAAAATGGCAAGGGTGTGATAGAACCAACTGCTCCACGGATTTTGGTTTCTGGCTGTCCTATGGCTGTGCCTAATTGGAAATTGCATCACATTGTTGAGACCAGTGGAGCAACCATAGTTTGCGAGGAAACCTGCACAGGAACCAGATATTTTGATACCCCTGTTGTTGATGAGACTCCTACTGATATTGATGGTCAACTAAAGGCAATAGCAGATAGGTATCTTAATATAAAGTGCAGTTGTTTTACGCCTAATGATGACCGTATAGACCAGATAATTCAGTTTGCCAAAGATTACCATGCAGATGGTGTGATTTATTACACACTCCAATTCTGTCTTACTTATAATGTTGAATATGAGAAGGTAAAAAGAGCTCTTGACAAAGAAGGAATACCTTTGCTCAAGATTGAGACTGATTATTCAGAAGAAGACACTGGACAGTTAAAAACAAGGATAGAAGGATTTTTAGAGAGAATTTCGTAATATGATGTTGTCCCGATGAATTGGGACGAAAGGAGGCAAAATGGAAGGAGAAAGAGAGATGTGGAAAGCCCAAGGCATAGATTTGAAAAGGAACGACGAATTTTTAGAAGCCGCGGGCAAAATATATGGTGATGTGTATATGAAACAGCCAAATCGCCCAAAGGGAATGGGATTTTTTGATTTTGTGATGTCTGAAGTGCACAGCATACGACCCAAGGAAATGATAGACCATAGAGAAAAAGGCGGCAAAGTAGTTGGAACATTTTGTGTTTATGTGCCAGATGAGATAATCTTTGCTGCCAATGGCATTGGTGTGGGACTCTGTTGTGGTTCAGACTTTTCTTTTATTGATGCTGAAGACATATTGCCGACAAATCTCTGCCCTTTGATAAAATCCGGAATGGGCTTTAAAAAAGGAATGCTCTCCCCTTACTTTGAAGCATGTGATTTCATTGTGGGAGAAACAACTTGTGATGGGAAGAAGAAAGTGTGGGAAATATTTGATAATTACATTCCCACTTATATTATGGAAGTGCCTCAGAAAAAGGACCCTAAACAAAGAGAGCTCTGGCTAAAGGAAGTTGAGTTATTCAAGGAAAAAATGGAAAAAGAATCTGGAGTGACAATAACACCTGAGGTTCTGGGAGAGAAAATCAAACTTATCAATGCAAGGAGAAAAGCACTTGAGAGATTGTATGAGCTCCGAAAGAGTTCACCACTGCCTATATCAGGTAAGGATGCTTTGCTTGTATCTCAGATAGCTTTCTATGATGACCCGGTAAGATTTACTTCAAAGACGAACGAATTATGTGACGAATTAGAGGAACGGGTTAAAAATGGTGAAGGTGTGGTAGAACCAACTGCTCCAAGGATATTGGTTTCCGGTTGTCCTATGGTAATACCAAATTGGAAATTGCACCATATAGTTGAGACCAGTGGAGCAATTGTTGCCTGCGAAGAAACTTGCACAGGAACCAGATATTTTGATACTCCTATTGTGGATGAAACTCCCACTGATATTGATGGTCAACTAAAGGCAATAGCGGACAGGTATCTCAATATCAAATGCAGTTGTTTCACGCCTAATGATGACCGTATAGACCAGATAATCAAGTTTGCCAGAGATTACAGGGCAGATGGTGTAATTTATTACACACTCCAATTCTGTCTTACTTATAATGTTGAATACGAGAAGGTGAAAAGGGCTCTTAACAAAGAAGGAATACCCCTGCTCAGGATTGAGACTGACTATTCAGAAGAAGACACGGGACAGTTGAAAACAAGGATAGAAGGATTTTTAGAGAGGATTTCATAAAACCGAGATGTTTGCTGGTATAGATGTTGGGTCACTTGTTACCAAAGCTGTGGTGTTAAGAGATGGAAAAGTCGCTGGCTATTCTATAATTAGTTCACGCACCAACCCAAGGAAAGCAGGTGAACAGGCATTAGAGAAAGCTATTACCAATGCCAACTGCAAGAGAGAAGATATAAAATGCATTGTTGCCACTGGATATGGTAGAAGTTCCTTTTCTTTTGCGGATAAGACTGTTACTGAACTTACCTGTCACGCCACGGGGGCACATTATTTGAACACAGAGATAAGGACAGTAATAGATATAGGTGGTCAGGACAGTAAAGTGATTAAATTAGACGAAAGTGGGAAGATGTCAGATTTTGCGATGAATGATAAATGTGCGGCAGGAACTGGAAGATTTCTTGAGGTTATGGCACAAGCATTAGAAGTTGGACTTGATTCAATGGGTGAATTTTCACTTAAATCAGATAAGCCCTGTTCCCTGAGTAGCATCTGCACCGTGTTTGCCGAAACAGAGGTTATCTCCTTAATAGCCTCAGGGGCAAAGAAAAAGGATATTGTAGCTGGTTTGCATATGAGTATTGCAAGACGAGTTGGCAGTATGGCAAAAGGACTGGGCTTGCAAAAGGAAATTGCTTTTACTGGCGGTGTAGCAAAAAACTCAGGAGTGCGAAGTGCATTTGAGGAGTTTTTAAGTGTGAAATTTGCTCCTATTAGCGAAGACCCGCAAATTATTGGAGCATTAGGAGCAGCTTTAGTGGCGAGCAAATTTTGAGGAGGTAAGAAAGATGAAGATAGGAGTCATAATATACTCAAATGATTCAGAGAGTGTATGGAATGCCTTTCGGTTTGGGAATTTTGCATTAAAAGAGAAAGACAGTGTAAAAGTGTTTTTACTTGGTAAAGGTGTAGAGTGTGAGTCTCTGGATACAGATGATTTCAAGGTAACAGAACAAATACAAGGGTTTGTTGACAATGGTGGCAAGATATTTGCTTGTGGTGGTTGTCTTGAATTACGGAATTCTGAGGGTTCAAAGATGTGTCCAATGTCAAAAATGAAAGATTTGTACGAGATAATACAGGAAAGCGAGAAAATTGTTACCTTTTAATTTGTCATTTTGACTCTTGATTTCTTTCTCTGTGTCCTCTGTGGTTAAATCATTTTCTCTTGACTTCTCAAATTTTCTTATTACAATTTAGTTATGGATAAAGAGAAAATCTTACGACTTACTCAATATACAACAGGTGCTGGTTGAGCGAG
>JAGMCN010000115.1 GCA_023129235.1 Caldifarciminota bacterium
TTTGAGGGTGCAGAGGATGCAGGGATTTATAAATTAACAGATAATCTGGCTATTGTGCAGACTCTGGACTTCTTCACGCCTATTGTTGATGACCCTTATATATTTGGGCAAATTACTGTGGCTAATGCTCTATCTGATGTTTATGCTATGGGTGGCAAGCCACTTGTGGCAATGAATATTGTTGCTTTTCCAATCAAGAAGTTAGATGTCTCTGTGCTTCAGGAGATATTGAAAGGCGGTTTGAAGAAAATGGACGAGGCAGAGGTAATATTAGTTGGAGGGCACAGTGTTGAAGACTCTGAATTAAAGTATGGGATTTCTGTTACAGGTGTAATTCATCCCGATAAGGTAATTACAAACGCAGGGGCAGAGGTTGGTGATCAGATTGTACTGACAAAGCCGATTGGAACTGGGATAATCAATACAGCTCTTAAGGAAAATATGGTGAAAGCTGATACCATAAAAAAAGTAACCGAGTCTATGACTACCTTGAATCGCAAGGCATCTGAGATTATGCAGGAAATTGGAGTAAGTGCCTGCACTGATGTAACTGGTTTTGGATTACTTGGACACGCCTGCGAGATGATTGTAGAAGATGAGAAAGTGGGAATGGTAATTTATCCTGATAAAATTCCTCTTTTCCCAGAGACAGAAAACTTAGCCAAAATGGGTATAGTTCCAGCTGGTGCATATCGGAATAAGATGTTCCGAGCAGGATTTATTGAGAAGCAAAGAGAAATACCAGATTGGATGATGGACATCCTTTTTGACCCACAGACTTCTGGAGGTTTACTAATCTGTGTCTCGCCTAAAAAAGCTGATGAAATAGTCCAAAAGATAAAGGAGTCCGGGATAGAGAATGCAATTGTTATTGGTGAAATTGTCCAAAAACCAAGAGGTAAAATTATATTACAATGACAAAGAGAAGGGCACAATATATTGTGCCCCTTATAGAACTACCATAACCTTTGTGAGAGCCCGATTTCCAATACTTAATTTATAAAAATAAACACCGGAACAGACGACTTCTCCATCCTGGTTTCTTTTATCCCATATAACCTCTTTGAAGCCAGCAGGTTGAACATCATCTAAGAGAGTTCTAATAGGCCTACCTGTAATATCATACACTTCCAACTTCACTTTCATCTTTCCTGGAAGCGTGTAAGAAATCGCAGTTTTATTAAGGACAGGGTTTGGATAGTTTTGCATAAGAGTTACTTGCTTAGAAGAAAGCAGTTCCTCTTCCTCGACTCCCGTATAGCTGATTACTGCTCTTATGAGGAGGTCTCCCAATAAGTAAGAAGAGGAGGCTTGCCATCCCCCCCTATAATATGTGTTTTCGGATGGATAATCAAGTGTCCCATCTGAAATTGCCCACACTTCACTTGATGCAGTTTTCGCAGGTATCTTAATTACTATCCAAAACTTATCATCAGGAGTATAAGATATTGGAGGAGTAACAGAGAAATCCGTCCATATATCGTGGGTGGGCATATAAGTTGTGTGAAAGACTGATGATGCTGCTGGTTTGCCACCTGCATCGGGTATAATATATAACACACATTCCGAAGCTGAACCTGCTCCTATATAAGTATATACACGTGCTTTTATAAGCTGACATTCCGTTGGTGGAGCGAACCTCGCTCCATAATAGGATATCCCCGGTCATCAGCCACTAGGGGGGGTGCCAGGATATCCCCAAACGTCCTCACCATCATCATAAAAAAGAACTTTCTCTTCAGCAAGAGCGAAAGCAGACACAAAAATGAAAATCGGAAAAAGATATTTTATTTTCATAATTCCCTCCTCTTTAATAATATACTTCCCCAACTCATTTTGTCAAGTCTTTTTTGAACTTTTTGTTAAATGTGCCTCTGCTGGTATATTATAGCCGTTTTCCTTTCTGCCTGAGGCGGAATGAGTTCTTCTATAGTTATAATAGTCCATAAATTCGTCCAAATTAACTTGTCGTAGACAGTGAAGGAACCTAAAGGGAAAATTATACTCCGATAAAGGGAATCTTTCTTTTGGATATACCGGTAAGAACTCAACTTACAAGTCTCTTATTATAGAACTACCATAACCTTTGTGAGAGCCCGATTTCCAATACTTAATTTATAAAAATAAACACCGGAACAGACGACTTCTCCATCCTGGTTTCTTTTATCCCATGCCACTTCATTAGACCCAGCAGGTTGGACATCATTTAAAAGAATTCTAATAAGTCTACCCGTGACATCATACACTTCCAACTTTACTTTCATCTTTCCTGGAAGTGTGTAAGAAATTGCAGTTTTATTAAGGACAGGATTTGGATAGTTCTGCATTAGAGTAATCTGCCCAGAAGGAAGTAGTTCCTCTTCCTCTACTCCCGTATAGCTGATTACTGCTCTTATGAGGAGGTCTCCCAATAGGTCAGGAGGGACTTTCCATTCCCCATAATGATATGTGTTTTCGGATGGATAATTAAGTTCGCCATCTGTAATTGCCCATACATAACTTGACGCAGTTTTAACAGGTATCTTAATTACTATCCAAAACTTATTACCGGGAGTATAAGATATTGGAGGAGTAACAGAGAAATCCGTCCATATATCGTGGGTGGGCATATAACTTGTGTGAAAGGTTGATGTTTCTGCTGGCTTGCCATCTGCATCGGGTATAACATATAATATACATTCCGAAGCTGAACCTGCTCCTATATAAGTATATACACGTGCTTTTATAAGCTGACATTCTGTTGGCGGAGCGAACCTCGCTCCGTAATAACCTACTCCCTCCAACATTCAGCCGGGGCAGTTACCATATCCCCAAACGTCCTCACCATCGTCATGAAGGAGCTCTTTCTCTTCAGCAAGAGCGAAAGCAGACACAAAAATGAAAATCGGAAGAAGATATTTTATTTTCATAATTCCCTCCTTTCTAATAATATACTTCCCCAACTCATTTTGTCAAGTCTTTTTTAAAAGATCTTTACGAAAAAGAGATAAAGGATAACTTAAAGAATAAGAAGTTGTAAAATAAAGATATAGGAAGGAGAATTGTCTTTATCCACTATTGTATCACAAAAAACTTGTTGACGATTAGAGAAAATAAGTTAGAGTTGTTGAAATGAGCAAACTTGTGGCTATTGTGGATGATGAGCCTGATATTGTTGAGCTTATCACTCATCATCTGGAAAAAGAAGGATTTAAAGTAAAAGGATTTTATGATGGTGAGAACCTGCTCTCTTATGTAAGGAAGGAACTTCCCGATATTATAATTCTTGATTTGATGTTGCCGGGCATAGATGGAATAGAGGTGTGTCGCTCACTCAAATATGATGAGAGAACTTCATCTGTGCCAATTATTATGCTTACTGCAAAAGGGAGTGAAACAGACCGGGTTGTCGGTCTTGAACTTGGAGCAGATGATTATATAGTGAAACCATTTAGCCCAAGAGAACTTGTGGCTCGCATTAAGGCAGTACTCAGACGAACCACTCTAAAGGAAGAGGCACCGAAAATCACGAGAATAGGAGATTTGACAATAGATTCAACAAAGTTTGAGGTAAAAGTCAAAGATAAAAGAATTGAATTAACTCCAACAGAACTTAGGATTCTTGAAATTCTTGCAAGCCATAAGAATTGGGTTTTTAATAGAGACCAATTGCTTAATAGACTCTGGGGACATGACAAGATTGTTGTTGATAGGACAATAGATGTTCATATTAAGAAGTTAAGAGAAAAATTAGGAGAGGTAGGTAAGATGATTAAGACTATACGAGGGATTGGATATAAACTTGAGGAGTAATTATGCAACGAGTTGGCATAATGTGGAGACAGTTTTTCTATTATTTTCTAATCATTATTGTAACTGTTCCTACTCTTGCTCTTTTCACATCACGAGAAATAAGACGACACCATATTAACCAAATTGAAACGAATCTAAAGCATCAGGCAAAGCTGGTAGAGGAAACATTATATCAATTTTTGCTTGATGAAGACAGTGACAAAATAAATGGGGTTGTCAATAATATAGGCAAAAAGATAGGAACGAGAATTACGATCATTAAGCCAGATGGAGAAGTTGTAGGTGATTCCGAGAAAAAGCCTGAAAGTATGGAAAATCATGCAACACGACCCGAGATAGCCGAAGCTCTAAAAGGAAAATTTGGCAAAAGTATACGCTTCAGTGCCACTGTAAAAAAGAATATGTTATACATAGCAATACCTGTAAAGCAAGATAATAATCTTGTAGGAATTATTAGAACAAGTCTTCCTTTAAAAGAAATAGAAAGGTTAATAAGTATTATAAACCGAAGGATATTTTATTGGACTCTCGCTTTAATTGTTTTTGGCATTTTACTCAATCTAATGTTCTCAAGAGCGTTTGCAAAACCAATTAGCGAAATAGTCCAATCCACCAAGAAGATTGCAGAAGGAGATTTCACCACAAGAGTATCTACCAAGAGAAAAGATGAGTTAGGTGAATTAGCTACTGCGTTGAACTGGATGACAGAAGAGCTTCAGAGACTGTTTGCTGAAGTTACAACAGAGAAGGAAGAACTCGCAACAATTCTTTCCTCAATGGTAGAAGGTGTAGTCGTTTTAGATTCCGATGCAAAGATTGTATTAACAAATGATGGATTTAAGAGTATATGCGGATTGCCGAGTTCCGAGACTATTGTTGGAAGACATTACTGGGAAGTTCTGAGGAGCACTGATTTCAAGCAACTAATTGATGAAGTGCGTGACCGGGGCAAAGCAGAAGCTTTTGAAATTCATATAGGAGATAAAATTTATCTTGGTAACGGAACTTTGACTCATGAAAAGGGGAAAAAGGAAACAGTTGTAGTTCTTCACGATATTACAGAAATTAAACGATTAAACCAGATGAAATCAGAGTTTGTTGCCAGTGCATCTCATGAACTCAGGACACCACTCACAGCTATCAAAGGATTTGTGGAGACTCTGGAAGAAGGAGTAACAGGAGAAAAACAACATTTCTTACAGATTATCAAAAGACATACTGATAGAATGATTAATTTGGTATCTGACTTACTTCTCCTTTCTAATCTGGAAGCTAAAGAGCGGAAACTTGAGATAGAGAATATAGACTTGAGAGAGATATTTTCTAATGTTATAAATATTTTCAAGGATAAAGTAAAAGAGAAAGGATTAAAAGTAGAACTTGTCATACCCGATGAATTTCCTGTAATAAAGGGAGACTCTTTCTTCCTTGAACAAGTATTTATCAACCTACTTGACAATGCAATAAAATACACTCAACAAGGTGGAGTTAAAATAGAACTATTTGACTCGGATAGGCAAATTAAGATTGAGATTTCTGATACCGGGATAGGCATACCAAAGGAGCATTTATCAAGAATCTTTGAGAGGTTTTATACCGTTGACAAAGCTCGTTCAAGAGAACTTGGTGGAACAGGATTAGGGCTTTCTATAGTGAAACATATTGTTCTTGCCCACAATGGCAAAATAGATGTAGAAAGTGAACCCGGCAAGGACTCAAAATTTATTATAACACTCCCCAAGACATAAAAGTTCACATTCTCCACTCTTAACCAAAAATTAATATCCTCTTTACACTCAATTAACAATTAAGTTGTCTAATTAATAAAGTGAAAGAAGAACTTATTGAAAAATATCTTCCTTTGGTGAAGAGTATTGCTAATAGGTATAAAAATTGCAGTGTTCCTATGGAAGATTTGATACAGGAAGGATGTATAGGAATACTTGAGGCATTTGAAAAATTTGATGCCACAAAAGGAGCTGAATTTTCTACCTACGCATTTTATTGGATAAAGAGAAATATTTTGAAAGCATTAGATGAAGCAAATAAACAGTCTCCTAATTCAATAAATTTAAATGAGGAAATAGATGTAGGGGCGTATAATTATACATTCCCACAAACCGATGCAAGAAGCAACCCGGAGATTCGTAAAACAATAGAAACTTTTCCGGAAATAGAGAGGAAAGTTCTTACTTTAGTACTTGGGTTGGATGGTAAAGGAGTTCGTGATTTAAACCAGATTTCCAAAATCTTAAATCTCCCAAAGGAAAGAGTGAGACAGATAAGAGAAAAGGCAAAAAGGAGACTTAGAAACCTTAACCTAAAATTAACAGAGCCTTTATATGCAGTTAACATTGGAATTGTATAATTTAGCAAAGAAAGGAGGTGAATAAAATGGCAACTTTGTGGAAGCTTGTAACAGAACATCTGGAAATGGTTCTGTTCAGTCTTTATCTGGGTGCATTGCTTCAGTTTATGTTAGTTCTCCTGAAGTAATGAGAACCTTATATGTGAAATGGATTATATTGTAGGACTTTTACCTCTCGGTATCCTTTTAGGGATTTTAGTATTTAAAACCTACAAGATTATCCGTAGAGAAAGGAGGTGATGAGATATGCTTGCTTTGGCAATATTGCTTGAAGGCTTGTGGGATTTGCTCAAAATATTATGGCGAATGTCTTACAAACTGTCAATTCGTATAGTCCACTATCTGAAACGAGTAGAAAGAGTGGAACAGAATGTTATAAGGTATGGTATCCTTAAGTTTTATGATGATGCTCTTATGGAACACACATGAAAATGGAGGTAAATTATGTGCTATAAAATGGAGAAAGGAGGGAAAATGTCTAAAGTTTTTGCAGGTATCGTTGTAAATATGCTGGTAGTAATTTCTGTTTTTGGGGGACAAACCCAGTTCTACGGAGAAAACTGGTTCAGATATACTCAAAAGATGAAGGAAGGGGAAACACAAGAGAGTGAGTTTAAGGTAAAAAGGATTTATTTTCGCTATAAACATATGCATAATGATAAACTTGAGTCTCGTATCTCATTGGAGATGTTTTCATCGGATAAGTCAAAGGACAAGAAAGGGGACCCTCATGGTGCAGGATTGAAAATCAAGGATGGGTATGTGAAATTCAAGGGGCTTGTTCCTGAAGGTGATATAACAGTAGGTCTTCAGAAAAACTATTTTGGTAGAGTCTATGACTGGGAATACTGGCCAATTGAGAAGTGCATTGGTGAGAAGTATAAAGTTATACCCGGAAGTAGAGACTATGGAATATCGGTTGGTGGCTATATCCCACATGGGTACGGAACATGGAGGCTTGAGGCTGTAAATGGCGAGGGTTATAAGAAAGTAGGTGACTTAATCAATACCGAGCTTGCTTATATGGTAGACCTAAGGTTTATTCCAGTTCCAGGCTTAACTATTGGTGGTTCCTATGTCCAGGAGAATACGGGTCCGGATACACTGGCATACCAGGTAAGACAATATTACACTGGACTTGCAAGATTTGCCAAGGGTCCAATTGATATTTGGGTGCAGTATCTTGGAGGGCAAAAAGGCGACCCCGATAATCCGATATCACAGATGGGATATATGATATTCCCAAAGTTCCATCTTGGAACTCCTGACCTTGAATTTTTTGCCCGTTATGATTACTGGGACTCTGATACAGACAAGGAAGATGATGGTAAGTTCCTATATCTCGGTGGATTTAATTACTATTTCTCAAGGAGAGAGAAGAATAAGCTAGGTGTTATGCTTCAGACTGCATTTGTAAGGGAACAACCAGAATCTTCAGATTCAGAACCTACAGATAAGATTATGCTCCAGCTTCGTTGGGGATGGTCTACACCAAAGCTTGGAGAGATATAAAACATAAAGGAGGATAAAATGTTAAGACTCAAAAAATTAGGACTTTTGATACTCATAGCATCTTTTGTGACAGTTTATAGTTCGGAGGCAAGAAAGAGACCAAATACCCTTACAATCACAGGGTCAACTACTGTACTTCCTATTGCTCAAAGAACAGCAGAGGAGTTTATGGAATTACACCCAAAAGTGAATATAAGTGTGCGTGGCGGTGGTTCTGGGGTTGGTATTGCCGCTCTTATTGATGGCACTTGTAGTATTGCTGATGCCTCAAGACCTATAAAGACAAAGGAGATAGCAACTTGTAGGTCTAAAGGAATAAATCCTGTTGGGACAGTGATTGCAAAAGATGGGATTGCTATTATTGTTCATCCATCAAACTCTGTAAAGGAGTTATCATTAGAACAGCTAAAGGCAATTTATGCAGGAGAGATAAGCAAATGGAGTGAAGTTGGTGGAAAAACCAAGCCTATAGTGGCAATCTCAAGAGATGTTGCATCAGGCACTTTTGAGGTTTTTAAAAAGTTAGTTCTTAAGGGAGGAAAAACAAAAGAAGATGCTTTAATGCTTGCTTCAAATAAAGCAGTAGCTACAGCAGTAGTGGGAGCACCAGATGCTATTGGCTATGTTGGAATTGGGTATCTCTCATCTGATGTAAAGAGTCTTGTTATAGAAGGAGTAACTCCTACTAATGAAACAGTGGTGTCAGGAGAATATAAAATTGCCCGACCATTATATATGTATACAAACGGAGAGCCAAAAGGATTAGCAAAAGAGTTTATTGATTTCATTCTGAGCGAAGAGGGGCAGAAAATTGTTGAGAAGGTTGGATTTGTGCCAATAAAGTAAGTGAGAGACGGGGACACAATATAGGGGTGTATTACGATACATCCCTACAAAAATAAATGAAAAAGAACTTTATTGAAAGACTATTGCCTATTTTCGCCTTATTAACATGGGTATTTCTGTTTGGGATAATGCTCATTCTGTTTATAGAAGGAACGCCAATTTTTAAGTCTGTTCCTATTTTTAGATTCATATTTGGAAGGCACTGGTATCCTGTGCATGAGCCACCAGAATTTGGGATTCTGCCATTAATCTGTGGTTCACTAATGGTAACAGTGGGTGCTTTGATTATTGCCATTCCATTTGGGCTTGGATGTGCCATATATCTTTCAGAAATTGCTAATCGGGCTGTAAGAGAGGTAGTTAAACCTTTTATAGAAATGCTTGCTGGAGTCCCTTCTGTAGTTTATGGATTTTTTGGTATGGTATTACTTGCTCCTATGATTCAAAAGATATTTCACTTATCTATAGGATTAACCGCATTTACTGCCTCCGTTATTTTGGGAGTTATGGCTCTACCAACTGTGGCAAGTATTGCTGAAGATGCAATATCTTCGGTGCCAAAAGCATTAAGGGAAGCATCTTTTGCACTCGGAGCAAATCAATGGGAAACAATAACAAGAGTAGTGGTGCCAGCTGCAAAATCCGGTATATTTGCGGCAATTATTCTTGGAATAGGCAGAGCAATAGGGGAAACTATGACTGTTCTTATGATAGCAGGATGTTGTGCTGTCATTACTCCTAATTTTTTTAAACCCGTAAGACCGATGACAGCAACTATTGCAGCTGAAATGGGTGAAGCTCCTATGGGAAGCATGCATTATCATGCATTATTTGCTATAGGGCTTGTTTTATTTTTGATAACGATTGGATTGAGCCTGATTGCAGAAAGATTCAAAGAAAGATGAGAAAGCAGAAAGAACTTATAGGATTACTTGCACTACGAGTCTCAATCTTATTTGCGGTTATCTCTTTCCTTGCAATACTTATTTTTATTTCAATCAAAGGATTCAAAGTATTGAATATTGGATTTTTGCTTGAAGTTCCCAAAGATGGAATGACTAAAGGAGGTATCTTTCCTGCAATTATTGGCACTCTTTATCTTTCCATAGGAACTGTAATTTTTGCCCTACCATTAGGAGTATTATCTGCTATTTACCTCATAGAATATGCAAAACACAAAGGACTGACAAAAACCATAAGAATAGGTGTGGATGCATTAGCAGGAGTTCCTTCTGTGGTATTTGGGCTGTTTGGATTAGCTGTGTTTGTGAAGTTATTCAATTTTGGAGTATCAATACTTTCAGGGGCACTTACGCTTGGGATAATGATTCTTCCTGTAATAATAAAAGCAAGCGAAGAAGCTATCCTTGCAGTTCCAAAGGAATTTAAAGAAGCATCGTTTGCAGTTGGAGCAACAAAATGGCAAACAATAACAAAAATAGTTTTCCCTACCGCGTTGCCTGGTATTATAACAGGAACAATACTTGGAATAGGTCGTGCAGCAGGTGAAACTGCACCTATTTTATTTACTGCTGTTACATTTTATCAGAGATTACTCCCTCATTCTATACTTGATGAGGTTATGGCTTTGCCTTATCACATCTATGCTCTGATGACAGAAGGCACAGCGTCAGAATATCAAGTCCCAATTGCCTATGGAACTGCAGTAGTACTTCTTGGACTGGTTATGAGCATAAATTTCATAGCAATATTGATACGAATTAGAGGTAGGAGGGCTAAAAAATGGTAAATCATAAAATTATCGCAAAGAATTTGAATTTGTGGTATGGAAATTCTCCTTGTTTGAAAAATATAAATATTTCAATACCAGAAAATGCAGTAACAGCTATAATGGGACCATCTGGATGTGGAAAATCAACTCTTCTGCGTGTATTTAACCGACTAAATGATCTTATAGACGGAACACGGATTACAGGTGAAGTGCTACTTGACGAGCAAGATATATACAAAGATATGAAGGATGTGTTCAGTTTGAGAAAAAAAGTAGGAATGGTATTTCAGAAAGTAAATCCATTTCCAAAAACTATTTTTGAGAATGTAGTCTACGGACTAAAGATTCACGGATGGAAAGATAAAGCTAAAATAGAGAAACAAGTCCAGAAGTCAATTATTGACGTAGGACTCTGGGATGAAGTGAAAGATTGTCTTCACAAGAATGCCTTTAGTCTATCCGGTGGACAGCAACAAAGACTTTGTATTGCACGAGCAATAGCAATTGAGCCAGAAGTAGTACTTTTTGATGAACCTTGTTCTTCTCTTGACCCCATTTCAACTGCAAAAATCGAACAACTGATGGAAGAATTGAAAGAAAAATATACAATAATAATCGTTACGCATAATCTCCAACAAGCAGCAAGAGTCTCTGACTATACTGCTTTTATGTTGTTAGGAGAGTTAATAGAATTTAGCGAAACTAATCAAATGTTCACAACACCTAAAGATAAGCGAACAGAAAATTATCTTACTGGAAAATTTGGTTAATAAAAGGAGGGCTGAAATGCTAACACAGAAAATTGTCGAGCTTAAGGAAAAGCTCTTCAGTCAAGCAGGGCTTGTAGAAGAGATGGTTACAAAAAGTATACGAGCACTGACAGAGAAGAATGAATTACCTGCAAAGGAAGTTATAGAAAAAGATGAGGCTAAAGTGAATAATATAGAGATTGAAATTGAAGAAAATGCGATAAATTTGATGGCGATGTATCAACCTGAAGCTTCAAATTTGCGAACCATAGTTATGATAATCAAAATAAATAATGACCTTGAGAGGATTGGAGATCACGCAGTAAATATTGCCGAAAGATCACTAAATTTAATATCAAAACCACAGATAAAACCATTGATTGATATACCCACGATGGCTGAAAATGCTTGCAAAATGTTGAGAGAAAGTCTTGATGCATTTGCCAAAAGAGATAGCAAGCTTGCTGTTGAAGTATGCAAGAATGATTCAGTGGTTGATGCACTTCTTGACCAAATCACCAGAGAACTATTGACTTATATGATAAGCAATCCTTCTGTAACAGATCGTGCACTGAATCTAATACTTATATCTCGGAATCTGGAACGGATAGCAGATTTGGCAACAAACATAGCAGAGAACACTATTTTCGCAGCAAAAGGTAATGTCATAAAGCATCACAAACGAAATAAGTAGACAAATAGTGTGCTCACATCGTAACTTCCCAATCATTACAATCAGCATTTATTGACGGGAGTATAAATAGGTAGAACAAGAAATGGTGAGAATGTAATATTCTTAACTTTCCACAGCTTGAATTCAGTCAAAAATCAATAAAATTCTTGACTTTTGAAATATATTATAATAAATTGTTATTTATAAAATAGTAGCAATAACTACTGCGGTTCTGGATATGTCCTAAGTCTTTGCATAATAGGGATTTAAGTATGGTTTTTTGTGGCGGCGTGCCACCCGCAGACTTACCCTACCAAAACGATTGACTGCAAACTCACCTATTATCTAAAATTCGCTCTGTTAAAATGTATTAGAAATGGACGATCAAGAAGCTTGGGATATAAATATGGGAGAGTAAAACAGAGAAGAGGATTATTAAAACAAGGATATAAATTTGATAAGGTGAAACAGCAATGGGTTAAGCAGTAGAATAACCTTCTCCCGTATCTCCCCCCACAGTTTGAGACTTTCCCAAAAAATATCTTGCAAAAGTGAGGATGGGGGAGTATAGTATTATTAAAAGGTGGAGGAACATTATGAAAAAAGTTTGGTTAGTTTTCGCAGGCTTATTTGTATTTTCAACAAATGGGCACACGTGGTATTGGTGGGTAGAAAAAATAGATACCCTGGGAGATATTGGAAAACATTGTTCGATACTCAATAATAGAAGCTTACAAGAAATGAGTTCCCTATCCTCTTATTTCTCCTTGAGAAATTAAAGCTATTTGTGAACCTTTTTAGTCTTAGTGCTAAACGGTCCCTATCCTTTTTTCCCTTGTGTTACAAAGAGTCGCGTTTTGCCTTTAGTATCAACAACATTTTTATTTCTCGATGCACGCATTTTTGATTTTCTTTCATTTTCAGTCAAGTATCGTTTCCTTAAACGAATATTCTTCGGAGTTATCTCAACCAGTTCATCATCTTCCATAAATTCCAGAGCAAATTCCAGTGTCATTTCTCTTGGCGAAATAAGCTCTATAGCTTTATCAGACCCTGCGGCACGTATATTTGTAAGTTTTTTATCTCGAATTGTATTAACAACAAGATCCTGGCCTTTATTATTAACGCCGATGATCATGCCTTCGTAAACATCATCACCCGGATTAATAAGAATCTCTCCTCTTTTCTGGAGTCCAAACAAAGCAAAAGAAACAGCTTTACCATTATTCATTGATATCTGCACGCCTGAGGAGCGATGAGCGAGTTCACCTTTATACTTCTGATATTGAAAAAAGTTCTGATACATAATTCCTGTCCCGCGGGTCATCATCAAAAACTCACTTCTAAATCCAATCAATCCCCTTGTCGGAATTAAAAAATTCATACGTATCGTGCCAATGGCAATCGTCTGCATATCTTTCATATCCGCTTTTCTTGCGCCAAGCGCTTCAATCACAGCACCCTGATATCCCTCATCAACCTCAACCAACACTTCTTCAATAGGTTCAAGAGTCTCTCCATCCATTTCTATTAATATCACCTGAGGCGAAGAAACTTCCAACTCATATCCTTCTCTTCGCATGGTTTCAATAAGTATGGAAAGATGAAGTTCCCCTCTTCCGGAAACCTTGATTTTTTCACTTCCAGCCAATTCTTCTATCTTAATTCCCACATTTGTCAGCGCTTCGTACTTAAGTCTTTTCCGAATATGACGCGAAGTCAAAAATCTTCCGCCGTCTTTTCCTGACAACGGACTGGTATTATGTGAAAAAACCATTGACATAGTAGGCTCATCGATTTTTATTTTCGGCAGTGCTTGCGGATTCTCTATTGATGCCAGGGTTTCTCCGACTTTCACATCATCAATTCCCGTAATTGATACAATATCGCCGGCTTCCGCACTTTCAGCCTCTATTCTTTTCACGCCCTTATATTTCAATATTTTCGTAACTTTTCCCTGTTTTGTTGTCCCGTCGGTCTTTACAAGAGCCATCTGTTCTCCGTTTCTTATTTTTCCGTGAACAATGCGACCTATTGAGATACAGCCTAAATATGAGTCATAATCGAGCATAGTTATCAACATTTGAAAAGGCTTATCAGGATCTGCAACCGGAGGAAGCACATGATGAAGTATTGTATCAAGAATAGGCTTCATGTCTTTACCCTTTTCATCCAGATCAAGAGTGGCTATGCCATCTTTGCCTGAAGCATAAACAACCGGAAAATCCAGCTGTTCATCAGTTGCGTTCAATTCGCAAAAAAGATCAAAAGTCATATTAGAAACTTCATAAGGCTGTACATTCGGCCTGTCTATCTTATTTACAACCAGAATTGGTTTAAGATGCAGTTCCAGCGATTTTTTTAAAACAAATTTTGTCTGTGGCATGGGGCCTTCAAACGCATCTACGAGCAAAAGCACACCATCTACCATTTTAAGGATTCTTTCCACTTCGCTTCCAAAATCATGATGGCCCGGGGTATCCACTATGTTAAACTGGACACCTTTATACAAAAAAGAGGCATTTTTTGAAAAAATGGTTATACCCCGTTCTTTTTCGAGTAGATTTGAATCCATGATTGTGGTTTCTCCAGTTTTAAATTTATATGCTCCTGTCTGTTTTAAAAGGGCATCTATAAGCGTTGTTTTCCCATGGTCAACGTGCGCGATAATCGCAACATTTCTCACATCTTTTCGACGTTTCTGATTAGGCATATAAACAACCTTTCCTTAACCCTCAAATGCTTAACTTCAAAGATTCTATCCTCAATAATACCACAGAGTAGCCCTCTCGTCAAGGAAAAAAAGAGGAATATGACGCTCTTGAGGATAAAGAAAAAGTCGAACCTCAGAAAATTTCCACTAAATTGGGCTACAAAAAAGAGTGTTGAAAGTCAGCAACGATTGAAAAAATGGGGTAAAAATTAACAAACACTGCCCCAAAAAATATCTTGTAAAAGGGAGAAATGGGGGGTATATAGAACATAGGAGGAAAAAATATGAAAGTGAAAAAAATCAAAAGAGAAGGATTAACTACTACAAAGTGGATTATTGAGGGAAAAGGCAAGGGATGGATTTTTGATAAAACGTTTCCTACGAAATGGAAAGCTAAGATTGCATTGGAAGTTTTCAAGAAGGGTGGTAAAGTTTCGGATTATTGGAAAGCGGCCAGAAAATATAAAGAAAAGCGCCC
>JAGMCN010000116.1 GCA_023129235.1 Caldifarciminota bacterium
ATTTCTCGGAAAGTTAAAAACAAAGGGAAAAAGGTGGGACTTGTTCCTACGATGGGTGCTTTGCACGAGGGACACTTTAGACTTATAGATGTTGCCAAGAAACATACGGACTTTGTTGTAGTCAGCATTTTTGTGAATCCCTTGCAATTCGGGGTTTCCGAAGATTTGAGAGCTTATCCTCGTGATGTTCATAACGACGCAAAATTGCTCAAGAAAAAGGGAATAGATATTTTATTTGCCCCGCTGGGTAATGAGATGTATCCAGAGGGATATGATGCATATGTGGAACTGCCTATGCTTTCATCGGTTCTTTGTGGAGCGAGGAGACCGGGTCATTTCAAAGGGGTATGTACAGTAGTATGTAAACTTTTCAATATTGTGATTCCTGATATTGCAGTTTTTGGTGAAAAAGACGCACAACAACTTATTATAATAAAAAGAATGGTCAAGGACTTAAATCTGGGAATAAAAATTTTAACTACCCCAACAATGAGAGAGTCTGATGGAGTTGCCATAAGCTCAAGAAATATATATCTCTCATCTCAAGAGAGAAAGGACACTCCAGTGATTTATCAATCTTTAATTCTCGCTAAAAAACTGATAGAAAAAGGAGAAAGAGATACGAAAAAGATAAAAGAGAAGATGAGAATTGTAATCTCCAGCAAGCTCACTGCCCGAGTTGATTATATGGACATAGTCAAGAAAAAAGATCTTAAGCAAATCAATTTTTTGGAGGGCGAGGTTTTAATTGCAGTTGCTGTCTGGTTTGGCAAGACGAGACTCATAGATAATATAACACTACAAATTCCTGAAATATGAAATTTTAGTTGACATCTAGATAGAATTAACATATAATTAAGTGCAATGGTAGATTTAATTAAAGAAATGAGAGTTGCTATCAGCAACATTCTTTTATATCCGCCAGAAAGCAGACTTATTAAAGAATCAATATCGGCTTGTTGTAATGACTTATCTAAGTTACTCACAGAGGATAAGATTTTAGTAATTAGTGAGTCAGAAGGCAAACTTCTTGCGAATGGCAAACCAACTGAGACTTCAGGTGGAATATTTTTGGATTCTCTCGCGGGGTGTAAAATCAAGAGTATAAATTTTAAACCCAATTTTACAGAAGAAGAGCTCTATAATCTTTTGAAGGGTTTATCAGCAAAACTTAAGCCTGAAAGTTCTCCACATATTGAAATAAGTGAAAAAGTGTATGTACCTGTGGGAGAAAAAGACCTTATTATAGAGATAGAGAAAGAGGGTGTAGAACTAAAAGAAAAAATAATAGGAGCTGCAAAGGAAATTTCTAAACTTATAGATTCAATTGAGATTCCGAAAGAAAAGGACGAAGTAATTATAGAAGTAGCAAAGATTTTAGAACTTAAACATAAGAAGGAAGAAAAAACTAAAAAGGAAACGAAAATTGAGACAAAGGAAGCTATAAGCAAGATAGAGATGCCACCCCCAGAACTTCTTACAATAGAAGAAGCCAAAAAACTTCTAAAAGTGGACAGTCGTTTTTTCCTTGATGAAGGAATGCTTCAAAGAGTGGGAACTGTTCTTCAATCCCTCCGTTCGCCTAAGGAATTAAAACTTGCCGGGGACTTGTGTGATAAATTAGCCAATAACATTGAAGCATCTGTTACAGATATAAGGTTAAAGGCGGCATTGTCTTTTAAAAGATTGTATT
>JAGMCN010000117.1 GCA_023129235.1 Caldifarciminota bacterium
ATATACCTAAGTTATCTGCCATTGCGGGCAGGAGAGGTGGAAAAGATGATTAATAAGATTTTTGGTAGAAGAAAAGTTAATAAAAGGCTTTCGCTCATTAGATTTATTCAGCAGGTAATAGAAGACAAAGTAATGGAATTGAAGAAAAAAGGGGAAAGTGGGCCAAGAGCACACCTATGGTTTCTTGCAATTAAAGAGCTTTATACCGATAAAAAGCCAAAAGATCGCCTATCATATCTTGTATCTAAAGGTTATATGAAAAATCTTATTGAGCAAAGTGACGGACTAATAGAAGAAAAGTTAGAAGAATTGAGAAGGAGAGGAGTAAAAGATGGAGGTGTAATAGGCGGCTTACAGTTTCTTGCAATTGAAGAGCTTTGTGAGGAGAAAGAGATTGCTCTTGGAAGAATAAAAGAGGAAGAGTTGGTAAGAGCAAAACATGGGAATTGTATGGTGGCGGCTTGTATTGATGATTTGGAGTGTAAGATACAAACAGATAAAATACTGAGAAAGGAGGCACATAAACAAACTGGTCGTTACCTTACTAATTATAATTTATTCCGGGATGCATTAAATCAGGTGTATGATCAGAAGAGAAAAGATCTTTTACATAAGAGTAAATCGGAGGTAGGGATAAACTTTCCATTCCAGAGAGGTTATAAGCTAGACACCGAAAGAGTCATTAATTTATACAAAACTACGGAAAATTTTGCGATTATTTATTTTCCTTCGCTTCAAAGTATATATCATGCATTAAAGGTTATAGATGTAGATGCTGGTTATGTTATAGCTGAGCATCTTGATGAAATTAGTGAAATTTCTCTCGGAAAGGCACGTATACAAGATTTAATTTCTAAAAATGAAGAGATTATTGTGGTTATGGATGAAGGACCTAGTAGGGAGCTCACTGAAGGAGAACTTTCAGATTTATCCATACCATTACATGAAGCTTCACTTCTAATGCCAGAACTACTTGAACTTGAACCAGAATATGAGTCTACCGTCAGATTAGATTTATTTATTGGAACGGTTAATGAGGAAATTGAAAAAAGAAAAAAGGAATTATTAGAAGAAGGTAAATGGGAAGAGTTAGATAAGTTAGAAGATACTAAGACTATCTTCAAAGTTAAATTAGAAAAGTTTAAAAACTTTTATTTTTCTGAGGTGATGTATTATACTATGATTCTTTATAAATCTAGGCTCGGAGAATATTACAATTTTCTATTTTTCCTAGGACTGGATGATGAATATGCTTATGGTCCCAAGAACCGAAAAGTTCCATTATCATACTGTATTGATGAATCAGAAGAGTTTTTTCTGGTTACTCCCAGGAGAATAAAAGAAAAGTATTTCAAAGAAGAAAAAGAACTCTCCGAAGAATATATGAGAACCATGGATATGGTGTACAAATATAAGCCATACAAATAAGCCATACAAATTCGAGACATATAAGTCATCTACAAATGATGTCCAAGATATAAGAGAGCCAGCAGTAGAACCTCTTATTATGGCGTTGAAGCATAAAAAATAGTGTTGTTCGAATGATAGCTGTGTTTGCTCTTGGAGAGATAGGAGATGTAAGGGCAGTAGAGCCCCTTAGCCAAGCTTTGGCGGATGAAGTTGAAACAGTTCGGAAAGTCGCGAAAGAAGCTTTAGAGAATATCAAGGCGGAGAAAAGCTAAGGATGCCTCGGAATTTATTCCGATGGCGGATAGGTTGGGGCTTCTTATATGGTAAAGTTAGATAAAGTTAGATAAAGGAAAATTAAGTAGAAATGATAACGATGAAAAGAAAAATTGTGGAAGGAATCATAGTCAAAAGAGTTCGCCCAGAGGGATGTATATACGAACAATATTCCGCTATAAAACGTTATCTGATCATTGTGGGCGGGGAAAGGAGGTAGAGGAAATATGGGTTTATTAGGGTGGGTGAAAAAACTTAAATCCATAGTCTCGGATATTTCTGAACAAAAAGTGGTGTCTGAAGTATTAAGAAGGACTTTGAAAAAAGCTAAAAAGTATGAGGGCGACCCTTTTTACGAGTATAGGAAAAAGAAAATACCACCAGAACAATTTGAATATGGGATGAACTGCTTTCTGAACAGAATTTTTGAAATGAGTGGTGAAGAGGTCGCTCAGAAAACATACGAAGAGCTCAAAAATGAACCAGGGACTTGCAAAATATTAGAAAGTACCTCTGAAACAGACCTCCTAGGAATACCTGTTCTGTTTGGGGCTGGCTCACTACAAACTGTTATTAATGCTCAAAATAGGGCCGTAGAGAGAATAAAGATAGAAGGAGAATAAGTACAGCGTATAAAAGCAATAACTGAAGTCACAGAGGCAATGGATAAAAGCATCGAACATGCAGAAAAAAGTGTTCGTGAAACAGAGGAAATTGTTCGTAAGACAGAGAAAACTGTTCGTACAGTAGAAGCAATACAAATAATAGTCGCTGAAAGGGAGCTAGAATCATTGGAGCTCCCATACACAATTGACGAAATTCTCGAAGATCTTGACGAAGATCTTGACTCAATTCTCGGAAATATTGACAGCTACCGGACGATATTCTCTGGGCTAAGACAGACCGCCGATCTCCTCAAAAGCTTATATGGTGACGCTGTCGCCGTAGATATAGAAAAAAAGGAAACACAATTGCGTGACATGGAGTTAAGGTTGAAAAGGGTTAGCCAAAAGGTAGCCTCCATGAAGAAGAAGGTGGCATCCATTGGGAAGAGAGTTGAACAGGAATTGGGACCAGACCTGTAACTTAAACCTCTAAATTCCATTTGATGCCGATGATGTGATAA
>JAGMCN010000118.1 GCA_023129235.1 Caldifarciminota bacterium
CGAAAGCAGGCAAAGGATATTCTCAAAAGCATTCACGCTAAAGAGCGTAAAACAGACAAGAGTGCACACGAACTCGCACGCTCGCTTTTTGCTCTCGGAGACGATTTCTCCTCTGCCTATCATCTTTTGCATGTTATCTTCATTATTTCTCACATTGCTGACCATGCTGAAAATGCAGGAGATAGAATCAGGGTAATGCTCGCAAGATAACTCGCTGGTCATAATTTATCAAATAATAATAAGTTAAGCATTGCTTTGTGCTTATTTTTTACTCCACGAAGCTTTCCAATCCCGCCAAGGATTCTTGCGATAAAGGCGAGGATAGATACTCCCAAGCAAAGCCAGAATAATCGTATTGGCTTATGAAAAAGGAGGGTAACCCAGGGTATAATACAAAATAGCACAAATGTTAAAATGGGTGTGCTTCTCAGCTTTATTACTATCCCCAAAAACAAGAGGAATGAAAAACAAATTATTGTCTCTATTGGAGCCAGAAAATATAAAAGTCCAAGCGAACTTGCGAGCCCTCTTCCTTCTCCTTTGAATTTTAAGTATATAGGCCAATTGTGCCCTACTATAGCAAATATGCCAGCAACTCCACCAACTAATTCAGACCCTGTAATTGCTCTTGCAAGAAGTAAAGCTAATATAGGTTTAAGAAAGTCCCCAAGAAATACACATACTGCTGGAAGGAATCCAAAGGTTTTATGTATATTTGAAGCTCCTATACGCTTAAATCCGACTTCTCTTATGTTTATTCCCTTGATTTTCCCAAATATGTAGCCGATTGGGATAGCTCCAATCAGATATCCAAGAATTATTGCTAATAGAATCATTTCTTGTAAAAGAGACGCTCATCAAGTTGCCATTTTTGATTAAAGAAGCCGAGAGCCCGAGTTCCAGCCCATCCCTTTTTGCTTACATCAGAATTATATACTACAAAGTCAGGCACTCCTGCTCCAGAATAGAGAGTGGAGAAAAAATGGCAAAATTTCTCTGCTTTTTCACTCGTTCCTGCATAGAGAAGCACAAATTTATCAGGATTTAAGGGATTAGGGTAGATTTCTTCAACTGCTAAATCCCTTTCGGGCAACTTGGTTTTGCCAAAATAAACATATCCGTCTCTTATTTGAATGGGCAGGGAGGAATTTACTCTTTTTGTTATGCTATTTACTTCTGGTCCTCCAAACAATATAAGATTGTAATTCTGGATTATGGAATCACTTACTTCAGTATCTGGTAAAACCTCACAAACTCCGTTTCCCTTTCTCCACCAAGTCCATGCTTCAAGCCAGGCATTATTGAAAGAGATTTCGTTCAAACTCAAGTCTCCCTGTGTTCCATACACAAGCACAAAGGGTGTGAAATAAGCTCGCTTTATAGGACCGTAAGCTTCAGGAGTTTTATATAGCTTTCTATGATTAGATTTTCCAAAAACGAAAGCCCCTTTTTTCCTGTAAAAATGGACTGCCTGAGGTTTTTCAAAAGAAAAGTGTAATGACTTACCATCAACTACAAAAATTACTTTGCCGAACTCAAGAAGCTCTGGTGTAAGCTCAAGAGTAAAAGCTTTAATATTTTGAGTGGAAATATCTACCTTATTGCCGTCGACTTTTGTCTCAATTCTTGAATCATGGTATAATAATTCTTGTTCGTCTATCTGTACCCAATAACACCGATTATTAAAACCCGGGTCTGTAATTTTAAAAATCACATTCTTGGGATATGGATTTCTCGTATGACTTTTCAAGAAATTCATTAATTCTGGGTGATTAACACAAGCAGTTCCTTCAATTCCTTTTTCATCCCACCAGTGTTTTTTGCCAGGAACTTCCATATAACGAAAGTTATAATCCAGGTCATCCAAATATTTCATAAAAAACCTTGCGTGTATAGGATTTACATCATCATCTGCTCCTCCTTGCAATATGAAGATTGGCAAGTTCAATGTATTTTCTAAAAATACAAGTGGATGGTCTTCTCTTAAAACCATATTCCGATAAGCAATTTGCGATGGCTCTGCCCACCAATTGCTTTTCTGCATAGTCCAGGGAACATAAAGCTCAAAACGAGTCCATCCTGCTGATGGGGCAATTGCCGCAAATAAATCTGGATGCGTAGTCCCGATATGCCAAACTCCATGCCCTCCCATAGAGTGTCCTGTTAGATATATTCTATCCTCATCTATAGGGTATTGTGCTTTCACTTCTTTTAATACTTCCAGTGCATCCAGTCTTCCCCAATCTTGCCAATCAAATCCAAGTGGTCTGCGATTCGTTGGAGCAACAACAAATGCCCAGTCTTTCGGAGTATAAGCACCAACCTGCCCACTTGCTTCACAACCGGCACCGTGAATAGTTAAGATGAGTCCATACTTTTTTGCCTCCTCAAAATTAGTGGGGGGAAGGACAGCAAAGTATTGCACTGATTTGTCTATATCAGAGATAAAAGTAATTTTGTAAGATTCTCCCTTTTCTCGCACTCTCAATTTTATACTATCCTCATATATCTCTCCCGAACACTCAATCCTTATGGGTATGAAACAAATATTCGTGTCTCCAATATCCCCAGTCGTCTCAATTCTTAAAGCAATCTTCTTTACACAAAGCGGGAGGAGATTATTTATCTCCTTCTCATAAAGATTAAAATGCTCATCACCTCCAATTGAGACACTTACATCGTTAAGTCTCTTTGCAGTAGTATTAAGAAGGGTTATTCCAGCCCAGGCGGATAATTTCTCTCCTTTGATTATATCAGGCACAGTGTAGTCACTAAAAGTGATTATAGGTGTATCTACAGGTATTATCTTGAAACTGAACTTTCTGCGAGATGCAAGGAATACTTTGTTTTCTCCATCTTCAAGAACAACAGGAGTCTTAACATAATCTTTCCTACTGTGGTAAATGCCAGCCGGATAACTTTTATCGTTTATCCGAAATCCTCCGACACCTTTCGTGATTACAAAAGCTCGCTTTCTCCCTTGATTATTGAAACTACACCAACAGTAGCTTACACTTATTGTTCCTGCAAAGCCATATATATCTTGAAGGGTATCCCACCACACATTTTCATATTTAATATCTACTTTTCCCATAGAATCAAGTTCAACCCATTTCCAGCAAACCTTTCCACCTTGTGTTAATAAACTTGGCAGTGTATCTCCTTCTTTTGGCACGAAGCCC
>JAGMCN010000119.1 GCA_023129235.1 Caldifarciminota bacterium
CAGATGGAACTTTATCTCAGATATTTAGAGAAATATGAATTACTTGAAGACGAGAATCTACCTGTTGGACTTATACTTTGTGCTGAAAAAGGTAAGGAGCAAATTGAATTACTATTTTTGCCAGAAGACAGGATAAAAGTAGCCGAATATTTAACAAAATTACCACCAAAAGAATTATTTGCTGAAAAGTTACATAAAGCTATACAAACTGCACAATTAAAATTGGAGGCAAGAAAGCAGTAAAAATCATTGATATGTTTGGAGAAGAAGTTATAAAAGTTTTCAAGGTATAAAAAAGAACTCGCTATAACAGATTGAGTTAAAAAAGGAGGAGAAGATGGGGTTTTTAAGAAAACGCATTTATGCGACAGCAGGATATAATACAATGTCTATGGGGCATGGGAGAAAGGAATTTAAACCAAAGGAAAAAAGACCCGGACTGGAGCATTATATTAAAGAAGCTGGAGAAGGAGCACTTGCTCAAATATCCAACCCTGAGGCTATTGACGAGGGAGTTGTTACAAACTTTATGATGGCAAGATACAATCGTCAGGGAAACCGCCCTGGCTTTTTCCCAATGATTCATCCTTCATTTAGATATAAGCCAGCCACTGGAACGGAAGGAGCTTGTGATTCAGGAGGACTTGGGCTCGTTGTAGCAGTGAAAACTATACTTGCTGATGTCGCTGATGCTGTGATGGTAGTTGGGGTTGAAGTTCAGACTACTGTTAAGGCAGTTTATGGTGCAGATTATCTTGCAGGTGCAGGTTGGTATCACGACAGAAAACACGGACATGCACATTTCTTCCCAGGACAATTTTCAGACCGTGCCGGAGCTTGCTTTGAGAAATTTGGCAAGGAGAAAATAAGAGAAGGAATGACCTGGTGGTTCGTTCAGGCAATTGAGAACGCTCGCCGAAATCCTAAAGCTCAGGAATATCACAACACCATAAAAGACCTTTATACTGTTGGAATGACGCCACCAAATCCAAAGGTATTTTGTGACAATATAAATGTATATGACTGCTCAAAGGTTTCTGATGCAGGAACTGCTCTTATTTTTGCGAGTGAAGAGGGGCTTAAGAAACTTGGTGTAGATAAAAAGGATGCCGCAGAGTTAGTAAGCTGGGGGCAATCTGAGGATGATATTACTAACCCACAGCCAGACTTGACAAAAATGCTTGCTTCACAAAAAGCCGCAAGTTTAGCTTATGAGAGAGCAGGGCTTTCACCAAAAGACATTGGAGTATTGGAAGTGCATGACTGCTTCTCAATTGCTGGACTGCTTATGATAGAGGCAACTGGCTTTGCTGGATACGGTAAGGGAGCAGATTTTGTGACAGCAGGTAAAACAAAGAGAGATGGAGAAATCCCTACCAATGCTACTGGTGGACTTATAGGGTATGGACATCCAGTAGGAGCAACAGGAGTAAGGCAGGCAGTTGACCTTGTGCATCAGCTAACAGGGAAAGCAAGCGATTGCCAGGTGCCAATTGACTCCAGTCGTCCGTATGGCTTAATGGTCTCAATGGGTGGCTCTGACATAACCGTAGTCTCAATGATATTCAAAAAGCCCGAGTGATAGTCTCATATAAATTGTAGAGTTATACGAATAACTTGAGGATTTCTAAAAAAGGGGGAGGAAATATGAAAGAACATGAAATAATTGCATGCACTGTCCTATATTTAATCAAAGAGAAAAAGGCAGAAATAGAAGAAATATCTGCAAGGACGAAACAAAATCATGGAACTATTAAGGGAAAGCTTTTGGAGAAAGGTATATCCAAAAAGATTGTGGATGGCATTAAATTTAAATGTCGGGGAGAAGATATTATTGCCTATCTTAAATCATCACGAACAGGACAGAAAGAAAAGCGTCTTGGAGTAAAGGCAAAAGGGGATAGCAGCTATAGTGATAAAAGGCATAAGTTATATACTTCATTAGGACAGTTTATTTGCTTGAAAAAATCTACAAGTGAATATCAGCAATTTATTTTTGCATTACCATACTCTTGGCGTGATAAAGTGAGAGAAATGCTTCGTGATTCTGAGGGTAATGAAAAACCAATAATAAAAGATATAATGAATGCATACACTGGCTTATATTTTTATTTTGTAAAAGATAATGGAAAAGTAATACCAGAAACTTGGAGTAAGACATTAAAATGAGGAATTGTATGCCTGCTTTGATAGGGACATACTGGCTGGGGAGTTGATTTAAAGAAAGGAGTGAATGATTCATGGAGAGGAATGAATAGTTTATTGAAAGGAATGGAAGAATCATTCCAGGGAATCAACGGTTCATTCCACGGAATGAGAGAGTTATTCCAGGGAATAAATGGATTATTCCACGGAATGAGAGAGTTATTCCAAGGAATAAATGGGTCATTCCAGAGAATGAGGGAGTCATTCCAAGGAATAGATGGTTCATTCCACAGAATAGAAGGATGATGGAGAGGAAGGTATATCGTTTTAAGGAGCTTGCATCTACAAATGAGTTTGCTAAAGGAATACTAAAAGAATCGCCTGAAGGGACTCTCGTAATTGCAGATAAGCAAACGAATGGGAAAGGGAGATTCGGGAAAAGTTGGTATTCGCCAGAAGAAGGACTCTGGTTCTCAGTAATCCTCAAACCAAATAATACCTTGCATAGTGCAAGGTATCAATTACTGTCGCTTCTTGCTGGGGTTGTTGTTTGTGAAGCTATGTCAGAACTTGGAGTTAGGGCAAAAGTGAAATGGCCCAATGATATACTTGTAGATGGAAAGAAAGTAGCCGGCATACTTTCTGAGTTTGTGGATGGCACTGTTATTTTAGGAATAGGGATAAACTTGAATATTCAGGAGTTCCCAGAAGATATTAAACCCACTGCTACCTCTCTTTTATTGGAAAAAGGTAAAGTATTTGACAAAGAAGAAGTGCTTAAGTTGGTGCTTAAAAAAATAGAGGAAAAGTATAAACTTATAGGGGTTCAAAATTTTGAACCCCTACTTGAGGAATGGCGGAGTTATTCTGATACATTTGGCAAGAGAATTTCGGTGAATACTCCGACTGGAGTATTGCAAGGAGAAATGATAGACATAGATTCGGATGGGGCGCTTCTTTTAAAGCTTCCATCTGGGAATACAGAGAAGATATTTGCAGGAGAATGCAGTTTAATTCACATTAATAAACCACAGAGAACACAGAGATTAAAAAAAGAGAATAATAAAGGAAATACATTGCTCTGTGGTTAGGTATTTTAATTCTTGTTAATATGAAAATAGGGACGGTTCAAGTTTATACTGGCGATGGCAAAGGCAAGACTACTGCGGCTTTGGGACAGGCACTGCGGGCTTCAGGACACGGTTTTAAGATAATAGTTATACAGTTTATGAAGGGACAGATTAAATATGGGGAGCTTGAGGCAGTGAAAAATATCCCAGGATTTGTTATAGAACAATATGGATTGCCTACTTTTGTTGATAAAGATAATCCTTCAAAAGAAGATATGGAACTTGCGAAAAAAGGATTTGAGCGTGCAAAAGAGGTTATATTAAGTGGCGAATATGATATGGTAATTCTTGATGAAGCAAATGTTGCATTGGATTATGGGCTTATTAAGTTAGATGAGGTTATAGACTTAATAAAAAAGAAGCCCCAAAATGTAGAGTTAATTCTCACTGGCAGGTATGCACCTAATGAGATACTTGAGATTGCAGACCTTGTAACCGATGTGCGAGAAGTAAAACATCATTATCAAAAAGGGGTTCAAGCAAGAGAAGGGATAGAGTATTAAATCCAATTACATCCTCACACACTCTCTTTCCATCCAAAATTCAATTGAGGTGCAGGGCAGGGAGATTCTCCTGTCCAGCAGTATGAACAGAGCTTTTCCTTAGGAAGTCCGATAGCCGTAACCATATCATCTATAGTCTGATATTTCAATGAAGTAACTCCTAAATCCTTTGCAATCCATTCTACCATTTGATGATACTTTTCTGAACAAGGGTCAAGATATTCGCTGATATCTTCTATGCTTTTGCCTTCAATCGCCTTAATAGCTCTGCGTGCTGCAAGCTCTCTTATGCTTCGTGTCGAAAGGTTAAATCGGCAGGGATACATCAATGGAGGACAGGCAGGTCTTATATGTATTTCCTTCGCTCCATTTTCCCATAATTTCTGCACTGTATAATTCTTTAATTGCGTGCCCCTGACAATAGAATCTTCACATAGCACTATCTTGTTCCCTTCGATAATTTCTTGAATAGCAATTAGCTTCATCTTTGCAATCATATTTCTGATATCTTGCGAAGGAGGCATATAGCTTCTTCCATATCCGGGACTATACTTGACAAGAGTCCTCCTGTATGGTTTCTTTGACTCCATTGCATATCCAATTGCATGTGCGATTCCTGAATCAGGCACTCCGGATACCAAGTCTATCTCTATATCATCATTCTTGGCTAAAAATCTGCCACATCTTTCTCTTACTGCTTCTACATTTATTCCCTCATAACTCGCAGCAGGGAATCCAGTATATATCCAGAGGAATGCACAAATTTGATTTTGCTCTCCGCCCTGTCTTTCTTCTTTTATGCCGGATTCATCTATAAATGTTATCTCACCTGGTTGAAGATATTTCTTTACCTTGAATCCTAAGTTCGAAAAGGCACTGGTCTCTGAAGTTACAGCCCAACTTTTCTCGTTTTGACCTATTACAAGAGGTGTATAGCCCAATCTATCTCTTGCTGCGTAAATACCCTGTTTATTTAACAAGAGAAGTGAACAGGAACCATCTATTTTGCTAAACATTCGTTCAATCCCCTGCACAATAGAATTACCTTCATTTATCAGTTTTGCCACTAATTCTGTAGTATTTACTGATTCGTTGCACATCTCACTAAAAGACACACCCGCCTTATGTAATTCAGAAGATAAAGCACCAGTATTTCTAATCAATCCATTGGTGCATATAGCGAAAGGACCAAATTTTGAATTGAGATAGATAGGCTGTTCCTGTTTATCGCTAATAACTCCTATTCCTTTGTTTCCACGCATTTTCTTATAGTCTTCCTCAAACCTTGACTTAAACTGACTCCGAGTAATGTTATGGATTTTTCTTGATAGTCCTTTCCCGAAAATTGCCATTCCCCCATATTCTGTGCCCAAATGAGAATGATAGTCCGTGCCATAGAATAAAAGTTCTGAACACCTTTCCTCAGATATTACACCAAAAACGCCACTCATTTTTTCCTCCTTTTTATCACCATACTTGCTAATATTTACCTTTGCAAGAACTTTTTTTAGGAATTCTCCATTAGATTGATTTTATGATAGCAACAACTGTTTACTTCTCGGTGTTCAAGATTTTTCTTGCATTTCTGGATTTGTGTTATAAAAATAGAATAGGACTTTTAGAAAAGCTAAAACAAGAGAATTAGATAATATTGTATATTTAAGATATGAATTCACTTTCCCCAAAAACACTGCGAAGCATAGGATTCCTATGTCTCGTTTTTGTTCTATCTTACTTCTTTTCAAAGGGGATTGTAGAAAACAACATACGCATTATTTTTGTTATTGGTTTACTCCTTGTCCTTGGCACTCTCTGTCTTAATATTACTACAGGTGTTATATCACTTCTTGTATTCCTTCCTTTTATGGCATTTTTGAGAAGATGTGTGTATGCATCTAATCCTTATGTAAAGCTGGATCCCATTCTAATCGTAGCGGATGCTCTTACTATTTTTATGTTTTCTTATATTTTTTTGTTTGAGGGAAAACAGCTTCGCAAGTGGTTCAAAGAAAACCGAGTTGTCCGTTATATCACATTTCTTTTGCTTATATGTGTGCTTCAGATTTTCAATCCTCTTCAAGGAGGAATTCTTGTTGGATTAGCAGGAGCTAAATTCTGGATTGTCCCTATGCTATGGTTTTACTTGGGGCTTTATATTACTGAAAGAAAAATGGAATTCATTTTTTATCTCATAATTGCGATTGGTGTCATTACTGCAATATATGGATTATATCAGGTATTTTATGGATTTACAGATTTTGAAAAGTACTGGGTAAATTACGGTGGATATACTGCTCTGAAAGTAGGAAAGTATATAAGACCATTCTCAACTTTTGCAAGTGCTCAGGAATATACTACTTTCCTTATGATTTCTGGTATAATCACAGTTGCATACATTGTGAGAAGGCAGCGCAATCTATATTTACTACTTGCCTTAGGTATTATATTTTATGGACTTATTATGGCAAGTGCAAGAGGAGCTATATTAGGTTTCCTGATAGGGTCAGGATTATTTCTAATCCTTGGCTTGAGAAATTTCAAAAAAATAGTATTGGCAAGTATTGCTATAATTTTTATTTCTTCTATATTAATTTCACAAGTTAGCCTTCCCGAATCTCCCATAGAAACTGAGCATTCCATCAAGAGAACACTGATTGAGCACACGGCTTCAGGGATAACGGACCCTTTTGCAAAAAGTTCAACTCTTTGGTATCGATTTCAAGGAGCGAGCTCTGCTTTCTTTAGAGTTATAAGAAATCCTCTTGGTCTAGGACTTGGAGTAGGAAATTTGGCAGCATTCAAATTTGGTAGTTCTGGTGATGCTACTGTACCAGAAACATTCTTCTTAATAGGGTCTATGATGAAGATAGGAATTTTAGGTGGAATTCTCTTAATATTGATTTTTTATCACTTTATAAAGTGGAATTTTGTATCTTATGTGGAAAAAAATGACTTCTTCTGCAGATTAGAAGTTGTGATTTTTTTCGTTATCCTCATATGTGGAGGACTCGCACTTTACTCAACTGGCCCAATTAGTTGGTTGTTACTTGGATGGGGAACAAAAAGATTAACTGATGAGCAAAAAGATTAAAGTTTTAATTGTCCAAGGATATGCTTTTCAAAAAGGAGGAGTAATAACATTTTTAGAATATCTCTTAAATTACCTGGATAAGTCAAAATTTACTCCTGTTCTACTTTTTCTCTCTGAAGGAGAACTCATAGATAAATTCCGGGAGAAAGGAGTTATAGTAAAGGTTATTCACTCAGGCAGACTTCGGAATATTATAAAACTTGTAATTACTATATTTAAGATTGTTATATTAATAAAAAAAGAGAAAATTCAAGTAGTATTTAGTAACTGTACCAGAGAATACTTGTATAGTGGTTTAGCGTGTCTCTTCATAGGTAGACCTGCCACTTTTTTCTGGCATGGAAATGCCCCCGGTAATTTATGGGCTCGGATATTTACTCTTCCTCCGGCAAGAGTAGTATTCGTTGGCAGTAAATATACCAGGAGAAATTTGTTTAATCACTTGATACCAAATACTAAACTTATTTATTATGGGGTAGAACTTCCACTTTCGAAGAATCCTGCGGACAAGTTTCCATCTATGTCAAAACTACGAGATAAACTTGGACTGCCTTTAAATGTACCCATAATTACATATGTAGCTCTATTTATGAAGTGGAAAGGTCAGGAGTATCTTATAAGAGCAGTTCCAAAAATATTAAATGTATTTCCGAGCACAAAATTTCTTCTTGTGGGAGATGCTCCATTTCCTCAGCATAAACCATATGCTTCGTTCTTAAAACAACTGGTAAAAGGCATGCAATTAGAAGAGAACATTATTTTTACGGGATATCGTGAGGATATGCTTGATATTATGAAAGCTTCAGATATAATAGTTTATGTCTCTACATCACCAGAGCCCTATGCAACCGTGACTCTCCATGCACTTTCTGTAGGAAAACCTCTAATTGCCACAGATATTGGAGGACGTCGGGAAGTAATTGAAGACGGTAAAAATGGAATATTAATTCCTACTAAAAACCATGATGCAATAGCAGAAGCGTGTATTAAGCTCTTAAGAGATCCTGTACTTCGTGAGAAGATAGGCAAGTGTGGAAGAGAAAAAATTGAAAGGTATTTTAAGGCAGAGAGAATGGTAAAAGAAATAGGAGAAGTATGGACAAATTTAGTCAATCAATAAAATACGAAGAAAAATGCTATAATTCGGAGACCTAATAACATTAAAAGATAGGAGACGTTATGGATAAATTTATAGCTGCTGAGAGGTGGCTGCCGGAGGACAGCAAAGAAGCTGAAGCCATTGATTTACGATATAAGTTTGCCATAGATTATTGTAAGGACCGAGTTGTACTTGATGCCGGATGTGGTTTTGGTTATGGCTCTAAATTATTGATGTCTGAGGCACAAAGAGTTTATGGAGTTGATTACTCAAAGGATGCAGTAAAATCTGCCTCCAAAAATTATTACCATCCAGGACTTTATTTTTCCGTTATGGATGTAAGAAATTTGGGATTCAAGAACAAAGCATTTAATGCTACGATATCTGTTGCAGTCATTGCACAGATTAAAGAACATAATACATTTCTTTCTGAGATCAAACGAGTTTTACAAAAAGAGGGTATATTTATAATAACCACTCCAAATAAAGTGTTCGAAACTCAAGATCTGAAGGGACTATCGTACCTTAATCCCTGGCATATAAGATCGGTTGGATTCAAGGAACTAAGGAAACTACTTAAATCTTATTTTCCTTTTGTTCAAATATACGGCATACGAAACAAAAGGAAAGTATTTTATAGTTTTTTAAGATGGTTAGACTTTTTTAATATTAGACTTGTTCTACCTGATATTAAAAGAAAAGAAGTAAAAGAGTCTCTTGGAGAAGTAAGGAATTTAACTACGATAGAAAAGGTCAATTTATGGAATGCACATACTTTCCAATGTCTCATAGCGGTTTGTAAATTATGAAATATGGACAAACTTAGTCAGTCAATAAAAAAGGATTATGAGAATTTTTTCCCTCGGTTTTGGGGTCCTTATTACGACTCTTGGAATCAAGTGGCAAGGCGAATTGCACTGAAAGTGCTCTCTGAGAATACAAGGCACTCAAAAAACTTACTTGATGTGGGTGGTGGAGTTCAGTTTTTCCATGGCGGAGAGGGCGGGATTCGAACCCGCGGTGAAGTTTTACCCTCACAAACGATTAGCAATCGTTTGCCTTAAACCACTCGGCCACCTCTCCTTCTAATATTATCAAAGATTCATACTGTTTTCAAATTTTTTAATTTTGCTCTTGTGCCAAATTTGTGCTGACTTATTTCCCTCGTCTCTATAAATATTTTAAATCTACATCAAAACATGGTAAAGCCCTGTGATGCGTTCACAGACTATTTTCCAGTCATATTGTGCTACAGCATATTCTCTTATCTTTTTTCTATCCCAATCTCTTTTCAAAGCAGTTATGATAGCTGATGCAAGCTCTTTAACATCCCCAGGTGGAATCAAAATCCCGAGATTCTCGTTTTGTATTATTTCAGCTATTCCCCCGACACGAGTTGCAACCACAGGTTTGCCACAGGCAAGTGCTTCAATTAAAACACAGGGCAATCCTTCACTAAAACTGGGAAGACATATTAAGTTAGCAGAATTTATGCAGGGAGGCAATTCTTTGTTTTCCTTTGCTCCAAGAAATTGGATATAATTCTCTATTCTTAGTTCCTTCGCTCGTTGTCTTAATTGCTCCTTGAGGATTCCCTCTCCTAAGATGACAAAAAGAACAGGAGTTTTAATAGAATGAACAATGTCGGGAATTGCTTCTAAGAGAATATGAATACCCTTTCGTTTAATTAATTGCCCTATAAATAGCACTACTTTTGCATTTAAATCCAATCCAGTAGTTTTGCGAGCCATTTCTGTAGGTAAAAGAGAAAAAACTTCTGTGTCAACTCCATTTGGGATAACTTCAATTTTCTCGGGCTTTGCCCCAAAATACACAGCTTTTTCCCTCAATATATCTGCTACACAAATAATTTTATCAGTTTGCCTAATAGCAAATTTGGTCTTGGCACCTACCCTGCCTTTTCCTTCAGCATAGACTAATAAATCTACACGGTGTGCTGTATTAATTACAGGTTTATTTAATAGCTTGCTCAAGAGAACTGTCGCAAAGCCCTCCGGATATAAAAAATGCCCATGAATTATATCTGTTTTTATCCTGTGAAGCAATACAGTTATCAGAATTGACAAAAACTGACTATAAGCATAAAAATGGATACCCAATCTCCCAAATAGAATATAGAAATAGGTAAAATAAACCTTGAAATTTAAGTTTTTAGGAGTCTCAAGTTTTCTTTTCTCTCGGATATAAATCCCTCTCTTAGAGAATAAGAATACAGGCACAGGAACTATCATAGTAATATTTTCATATTGAGCCAATTGACAAACTTGATTATACACAAAAACGAGTTCATCTGGTTTTTCTGCTGTGGGAAACCCACCTGCAATAACCAAAACTCTCATATTAGTTTTTTTGCACACAGATATTCATTAGATTAGAAGATTCAAAAATTACAAGATTAAAAGATTGAAAAGAATCTGTAATCTTTAAATCTTAAATCTTTCAATCCTCTGTGGCTATCTTTCTAATCAGTGTGAATCTGTGTGCTGTCTTTTTAGTTCTGGGTAAAACTATTTTAATAAGGTCATCTTTTTTGTAAGTATATGTCCATTAACATTTAATTTGTAAAAATATATTCCGCTTTTAACCTTTTTCCCTTGCCCATCCAAGCCATCCCATTCCACTTTATATTCTCCCGGAGCTTTTTGTTCATCCACCAGTGTGCGCACAAGTTGGCCAGCAAGATTGTAAATCCTTAAAGAAACTCGGGAAGTTGAGAGTTTAGAATTGTTAAGAGTTAAAAGTTGAGAGTTAAGAGTTGTAAGTCGTGAGTTGTGAGTTGTGGCTTGTGACTTTTCAAATTCGCCTTGAAGCACCACAGGTTTTATTGCCGAGTGTCCTTTTAAATCTTTGATTACATTCGGGTTTGGATATATTGTATCTCCCACTGCTACTGGAGAAAGTTGTTTAGAGTTTAGAGTTTTAACTCCTGTCTTCTGTCTTCTGTCTTCTGTCTCTTGTCTCTTGTCTCCCGGTATCTGATACTTAATCCAGACAACCTTGGAAAATGGATTAGGATAACTCTCTAATCGTGAACTCTGTATCGTGAACCCTGCATCGTGCTCTTCTATCCCCCATTTTTTGAAAGATATGTAAAGTATGGTATAAGGTATTCCCTGTGCATCCTGTTGCTCCAGTTGCTGAACATAACAATTTAAGCTTTCAGGATGCCAGGTATGAGTGTCTCCATTTGCCTGTGCTATTAAAACAGTGTCAATATCCAGTGAGCTCCACGGAATTGTGTCTAATAGTTTATTAAAGAGTATTTCTACATAATCTCTATCACCAAGTCCGGGTTCCTCTGGCCATTCTTCATATGCAATAGCAGAAGTCATAACAGGACCATATTCTCCAAAAGTTCCCGATATAACACAAGGAGATACAAGTACTCCTCTTTCAAATTTGTCCCATATGGTTACAGAATCAGAATATACAGTATCTCCGGCTGCAATCGTTGGACGCAAAGAATCTATCTTCAAAGAGCAGGTAAGTGCAAATCCAAGAGAATCCCATATACAAGAATCTCCTCTTATTTCACTGAATCCATCAAGCCAGGTATGACCCGGAATTTGTAATATACTATTTATATTATTTTTATCAATTCTCGGCTTATTAGTTCGCTTTGAGAAATAAAATGTAACATAATCATCATTATCTATGTATTCAACAGAATCTGTTCCCTCGTATGCAACTATAGAATCAAACGCGGGACCAAAGGAGCCTCCTATTATACAAGACGTGATACAAGGATTACTATCTAAATCCACTATATTTATGCTGTCAGGGAATACTGTATCACCGGGCATAACTGTAGAATCGGTTGGATAAGCACCAAGAGTTAATGTAAGTTCTTTGCCTGTTGTATCCCACTTTGCAGACTTCATAGTTCCTAAACTGTCAAGCCAGGTATGGTTTCCATTTAATATTAGAATGCTATCAATATTAGAAGAGTCTATTACAAAAGTTGTATCTACGAATTCACTAAACACAAGTACCACCTGGTCATTTGTAATAACACTATCTTGCCAAATTTCATCTCCCTGAACAGTAGCTTGAAAAAGCACAGGTCCAAAGCTATATCCTATACGCACTTCCTCAAGAATAGGAGTAAGGAATAAGTTGGAACTCAAGAGTTCAACCCGATACTGAATGTACGGGTCTCCATAATGAACAGAGGATATTTCTGAGAGATTCTGTCCATTGGTGCAGGGAGGACAAGTTGCCCAGAGTGTGTCAGTTCCAAGAGAATCTGCCTCAAGTGAATCCTTGAAAGTCCTAACTCTGAATATAACATCTTGTGAATCATTAAAAGTCGCATCCCATGATATGGTCTCATAACTGACAGGTGCAATTGTGTCACCAGTATTATAAACAGAGGAAATAAGCCAGCCAAATGAGTCAAATCCACTAACTTTAAATATAGCACCATTATAATCTGTTCCAGCAAGCAATGAGCCGTTGTTCGTATACAGTAAGCAGTAAGGAGTAGTAGCTCCAGGCATTGCACCAAAATGAATCCAGTTATTACCATTATCTATTGACATGAATGCTCTTGCAGTATCATCCTCACACTCGCATCCAGCAATCAGGTAGGAACAATCTCCAGATTGCGAATCAGGAACGCATATAAGCGACCTTACTTTTGTAGCAAGAGGCAGCTCACCACATTCAATCCATGTGTTTCCAGCATCAGAAGTTTTATAAATAATCCCCGATGTATCCGTTCCTGCATAAATAGCAGAGTCTCCACCTTGGCATAGGCAATAAACTGACTTTGCTCCCGGCAAATCTGCACACTCTGTCCAATTATCTCCATTATCCATAGACTTTGCTACTATTCCATTATTATTGCCCGTAGAGGCATATAGAGTGCTATTATAACTTTTAAGAAGTGAAAGAACTTGTTTGTCAGATAAAGTAGCAACAGGAGACCATGAGCCTCCAAGCGAAATTGGCCCCTTGTAGATATTGGCATTGTCATCTCCTGTGCCAGCAAGGATGCTATCCGAGGATTCAATAAGAGAGTATACATACGGGGAGCCAGGTAAAAGGACCCCAACATCAAAAAAGATACTATCAGTTACAGTTCTATGAATATATCCGTTGCCACAAACTCTTTTCCATCCTACATAAAGAAAAGATGAGATAGAAACAAAAGAGTTGATAGTATGATAGTTTGGTTCGCCATAGCTTTGGACCCAGGTAGCACCACCATTGACAGATTTAAAGAGTCTGCCCATGGTATTACCTGTTCCTGCATAGATTGTATCACTTCCCACATGTACAAAACAATGTACTTCATCTGAATCTGTCAATTTCACTACTTCTGTCCAATTTTGAATGGACAACTTAATAGTCCCATGTACCTTTTTATCTATATTTTGCCCTGAGTAATACATAGTTGTGTCACTCCAAAAATTCTGTCCTTCTCCTCTGCTCCAGTCACTTTGTGTCCAATGTTCAATAAAAGTAATTTGGAAAGTTATAGCAAAAATTGATAGTATATTCATTCTTCCCCCCTCTGAATTGAAACCAAACTTTAAGATAGCTGATAGTTAACAGCTATGAACTAATCTTTTCTCACCAAATTTTATTATCAATGTAAGTATAATTTTGATATTCTATATATTAATTTACCAGGAAAGTCCCTATTGGTCAAGTCTTTTTTATTAAAATGCTATCGTTTATATCATCATTCTGTATTATTGAGAGCATCTTATCCGCTTTTTCAAACACTTCATCTACTGTAATCTGTTTCAAGCACTCAAGTGTCTTACATTTAATTGGTTTGCCGATTTTGTAACAAGGACTGCAAGGCAAATCTTTTCTTATAACTACATTTTTTTCTCCGTAAGGTCTATTTTGCCAAAAGACAGTAGGCCCAAATATAGCTATAACCGGAACTCCCACAGCAGACGCTATATGTGCTAATCCACTATCATTGCTTATGAAGAGAGAGCATCTTGAGATTATAGCTGCTGTGTGATTGAGGTTATCTCTGCCAACATAGCCAAAAATTCCATTAATACAAGAACAGAGATATTGAACCAAATCACCTTCATCAGGACCACCAAATACTATGATTTTTAAATTTTCCTTCTTATTAAGAAGTTTACACAGCTTTACGAATTTGTCTATATTCCATTGTCTGCCATACTTTCCTTTAGGTCCCGGATGAATCCCAATCAATAAATCTCTAGTTCCTATTTTCTGTAGGTGGAGCCATTCACTGGCAAAAGCTTTATCCTGCTCAGAAATGTGCATAAATAAATTCTTGGAGTTGGTTGGCACGCCGATACTTGAGAATATCTTTAGATTTGCTTCTACTTCGTGGATATTATTATATGAAGGGACAGTCATTGTATTAAGAAACCCACGTCCCCCTCTATTTTGTCCAATTCTAACCTTTGCACCCGAGAGAAAAGAGATAAAAGATGAAGTGAAACAAGGACTTGCCCAGTTAGATATTGCAATATCTGACTTCATACTCATTATCTCCTTGAGTAATTTTAGCTTTCCCAATACTCCGTTGAACAGTGGAGAACTTAGACTAAAACATTCATTGACAATCCCACTATCCTTTATTACATCCAGAGGAGTAGTTTCCTGCGAAATGACTGTGATTTCAGACTTTGGGAATTTCTTTCTCAATGCAATGAGTGAAGGAGTTAGCCATATCATATCACCAATTCCTCCCCATAATTGAATAAGAATCTTTTTCATAACTTATTTTTCCACAACAATGACTTGAGTGTATGAGAGTTTTCTTAATTCAGGGAAGGCATAGAATAACCATCTATCAAAATATTCACAAAATCTTGATATAAATGGATACCGATATTTAAATATTTGCCTATCAAGAAGTTGTAAAAAATTCATATCTGGATTTATTATCTTCACTTTTTTAAATAAACTCTTTATTATTTTTATATCTTTATTTGTAAGTGGGTGCTCAGTTATAGTGCCATATCTTGGAATACCAAATCTCCCTGCTAAATATCTGCGTGAAAAAATAAGTATTTTATTATTTGCGAAATTCTCAACAAATGTAGCTTTACCGCCTTTTTTCAGGACACGATAAACTTCCTTGATAGTGAGTTCAACTTCTGTATGATGAAGAATATAGCCACCAAATACAGCATCAAAACTATTATCTTTAAATCCGACTTTCTCGGTAGTCATTTTCAAAAAATTTGCTTTTTCCTCAAACTTGTTGTCTCTTATCCTTTTTGAAGAGAGATTCAGCATTCCACGAGAGATATCAATGCCGACAACTGCACTTCCTTTTTTTGCAAGAAAATACGAGATTTCTCCTATGCCGCAGCCGAGGTCAAGAAGAAATTTTCCTCTTACATCACCCAGAGAGTCAATAGCACATCGGATAAATATATCTCTTGTTATTGGCAAGTTATCATTTGCCTTATATTCTAATTCTAACTTTTTTGCAAGCTCATCAGAGAATTGTTCTTCTATTTCTTTTATTTTTTTAGAGGAGTCTAACATTATGGTTTCAATATCTTAAACAGTTAAATCTCCGTAATTTTCTAAATAAAGAGTATTTTTATGTAAATTTCCTCACACACATAATTGCCAAGAAAAGAAGTGCTGTAATATGGACAATGAGCAATATAAGAATAATTATTAAGGGAAATCCTAAATAATAAAGATGAATATACCAGATATCAATTATGTTCATTGTTCTTGACTTTTCAAGTATTTCTGTACTTGTAAAACCGGTGTTATGAAGAGATAAATTCCACGGAGTGCCATGCCGCATTTTTGTTATTACCTGTCCGCACATTTGCCATTGCCGTACTATGGGAGACCATTTTGGATTAGAGAGTAGTGTTTTAGACTTTTCAATATTGGAGAACTTTGTGTCCAGAAAATATGTATATCTGTTATAATTTACTAAAACAGCGGGAATCTGTATAAAAAACCCTGCAAGAATTATAGCAATTACAAAGTTTTTGACAAAGTGTTTTCTTTTTAGCCATTCGGATTCAAACAATGCTCCCAATGGAAGTATAAAAAATGCAACAATAGGAATTAGGAATCTATTTCCCCATGCTCCAAATGAGAGTTGACAGTAGATATATTTTGCATAGAAAAGAATATAAAAAAGTATAGTCAAGGTAAAAAGTATTGATAAAGTATTATCCTTCCTGTGGAATAATTTCCAGAAGATAATTGAAACTATAGCAACAGGCATATAAAATAATATTCCCCAACCGGGACTCAATAAAAGTCCATATATACCAAGATAAATTGGAGTGGTAAAAAGTTCGTTCATTGAACCATAACCCGTTTTTAGAATTGAACCAAATGCTATGTGATTATAGTAAAAGATAAATATCAAAAATGGAGAAAGAGTTATTATTAATATGATTAAATTTTTACATAATTGTTTAGGTGAATGTATTTTAAAATTGGATAAAAACAAGTATGCGAGAAACAAGGGTAATAATATGATACAGGTCAATCTGGTTATTATTGCAAAGCCGAAACACAATCCAGATATAACGAGCCATTTTTTTCTTTTATATCTAATATATAAATACATTGTAAAATAAGCTGCTAAAATAAAAAGAGCTACTTGAGATAGGTCCATAGAGTCTTTTGCGTAAACAAGGGTATAATTTCCGAAGCCGTATATCAAACTTAGAGAAACTGAGTTTTTGACAGAATATCCCAAATTTACTCCAAAGAGAAGTATTATTACACAAGTAAGTGCAGTTACTATTACATTTAGTAAAGACACCATAAACTCCTCAGTATATTCCTCTTTTAAATTTGGAATGATAAAAGCGATAGATTTACCTGCCAAATATAACGGAATTGATAAGATGCTTTGTCCAATTCCCCATTGTGAGTAGCATCTCTCACCTGACCTGCGAAATCCAAAATATCGCTCTGTGGTCCAAATCCGATGTTCTTCTACAATACTTTTCGTTACCATATACCTACTGAATCCATCTGAAGTATATATATGACCAGGTTGAATCAACATATAGGTACCCGAATAAAAGATAAAAAGCATTAAAGATAGTAGAAATAAATTACTCTTGTTGGTTTTTTTCATAATGTTTCAAACAGAAACAAAAGTTTTTTGCTTAATATTTTATACTCAAATTTCTTTTTTGCTATATCAATCCCGTTTTTGCCCTTCTCTAAAAGAACAGGATTTTCAAGAATTCCTATGACTTTTTTTGCAAGTTTCTCGGGATACGATTTATCTTCCGTATCAATATATTCTACTCGCATCTCCTTCGGCAGTACCAACCTTGCTTCTCCAACATCGGTTGCTAAAATATATCTCCCACAAGCGAGATAGTCAACAAGTTTAGCAGTAGTCCTTACTTGACCAACAATATCATTAGTTTGGGTAGATACACATATATCTATAAGATTCAGCCACTTAGGGAGTTCTTCATACTTAAATGTTCCCAGGAAAAGAATCTTTTTCTCGATACCGTATTCTTTTACTTTTTGTTTCAGATAAGGTAGTCCTGTGCCATCCCCAATAATGATACCCACAATAGGTTTATCTTTCAAGATATAAATTAATTCTACAATCTCCCAACCATAACAAACATTAAGTCTTTTACTTAAAACAAGAGACCCGCATATACCAACTGTTAATACTTTATCAAGAAAAAGTTCTTTTCTCCTCTTTTCTACATTCGTCGGGCACATTATTTTTGTGTCAACACCATCCTGGATGAGAACAACATTTGTAAATCTCTTTCTCTCCAGAAATTTCTTGTAATATGTGCCTCTGACAACCAATAGGCAAGAAAGTCTCATAACCAGTCTTTCAAAGAGAGCAGAGAGAGAAACAATAATGCAATTATGACCCAGAGATTTCATAAGTTCATACACTATATCCCCAGTGTCGAGAATGACTTTAGCATTAAAGAATAATCTAAAGTAAAGTCCTGTAACCCCGGTTGTATATCCCATTTTCATAAGATAAAGAATTTGTGGTTTAAACGCTGATATATCAAATATGAACTTAACAGGAGTTTTTAAGTGCTTAATTTCTCTGTATGCAATTTTTACATAGTAACAATGCAACAGATTATCACTGAAAAGTCCTCTTGCTCTACGACCAGTAGGACTATCATAAGCCCCATTGACCAATACATATATTCGTTTTTTCATATCTTCTTTGCAAGAATAATTAAATTAAACGGAGAAGATTTACACTGGAATAGTTTTTCCAATCTGACAACAGGAAGAAGAGGTGGCGGAAACCTAAAAACTTTCACAAATTCATATACGAAATTGAGGATAACCCTTGATAATTTGAACATACAGTAATCTTGTGATATTATTTGAAAGTTATCCTTGAGCAGAGCAATAATCTGGTTTTCAGAATAGCCTGCTCTTATATGAGCGGAATCCGGGTAAGGAGGTGGGAGTAAAGGAATGCTTATAAGTATTCTCCCATTTTTCTCAAGAATTCTGGCAGTTTCATTTATAACCTGTTTGTCATCTTTTGAGTGTTCTATTACATCTGTAAGTAAAGCAAACTGAAATAAATTTTCTTTGAAAGGGAGTATATCAATAGAAGCACAAACAAGAAAAGGATTTATATTTTTATCTCTCACCCGTTTCAGCATCTTTTCATCTATATCTACATCCACAACTATGTCAGATTTTCTGGAAAGATATTCTGTATATCTTCCTGTGCCACATCCTAAATCTATTGCAAGTAGGGGCGAGGTGACCTCGCCCCTACAAATCTTTTTGATTATAGGACCTTGAGTTGCAAGTCTAATATTATCAGGATGTGCAAATAAATTTCTGAATATCCATTGGATTATTTTCATAATGGATTTGCAACTACTCCTTTATATATCTTTTCAATTTTCTGATTCATTTTGTCCCAGGTGTAGTTTTTCACCTTTTCTCTTGCATTTTTGCCAATTTCAGACCTCAGAAACCTATCATTGTAAAGTAATTCTATTTTTTCCTTTATCTCTTCAGAGTCTCTGGGATTTTTTAATATAAGGCCGTCTTTTTTATCCTCTATTATTTCCGAAGAACCTGCCTGTCTGGATGTAATCACAGGAAGCCCTGATGCCATTGCCTCAAAAACTGTAAGAGAACAAGCTTCATAGAGAGTGGGAAAGACAAAAACATCCGCTGATGTATAGAGAGAGACTGTATCTTTTACAAATCCAAGAGTGAATACACTATTTTGCATGTTTTGAGTTTCTATTACTTTTTCAAAATGAGTTCCACTACTTCCTCCAACAAGTAGTAACTTTATTCCGGGTAGATTAATCTTTTTAAATGCTTCTACAAGATATTGAGTTCCTTTTCTTTTTGTCCTTAAGTCTCCTAAGAAAAGTATGACGAAGTCATCGTCTTCTATGCCCAGTGATTTCCTTAAGCTTTTTCTCTTTTTTGTAGTGTTAAATTCTTCTATGTCCACTCCGTTATACAAAACTTCTATCCTTTTTTCATCTATTCCAATAATATTAGTAAGTTCGTTCTTTATCTTTTCAGACAATGCTATAATTCTGGTATTTTTATATTTTTTATATATAATTTTCTCCATCCATATATTTATCAGAGTATGGAATTTATAATAGAATCCCTTTTCTATTCCAACTGCTTGCCAGCCCGCATGGCAGAAGTGACAGGTATTGATAGAATGTGGAACAAGGCAAGTTGCTCCATTTATATGAATCACATCGTAGTGTTTTCTAATTAATTTCAAGGTAGCAAAAATGAAGAAAATTACACTCTTCGGTAGATTCGGGGATTCTCTGAATACCGGCACATAATGTATTACTACATTTTTGATTAGTCTCAGATCATCCTCTACTCTATTTGTATATAGGTGCACTTCGTGTCCTTTTTTTGCTAAGTATCGCGTGAGTTTATAATTCACTATACCTTGACCGTCGTTTTTTATTGTATTATGAGTTACTATAGCTATCTTCACTGTTCAACGATTTATGACTTGCGACCCACAACAAGAATGTTAGCTCCGGATTTGTATTTTCCTCTGACACTAAAAATATAATCAAGAGCAAGTATCTTATCAAAAAGAGGCATTACTATTTTCCTGTGAAACCAGCTATTGTAATAGGATGGAAACTCTACTTTTTTTATTCTTTTGATGATATTTCCAGTAAGTAGCAACCATATTATGTATATCAAAAATTTTGGATATCCCCATAAAAAGCGAGCAAGTTTACATATAAAAATACATTCTATGACTTCAAACCCGATTTCATCAAACAAACGCGAAAGTTTTTTCTTTGTATAACATCTAAAATGTCCTGCCCAAACTGTAGGTTTACCCTCAACTGGAACATGAATTAACGCTTTCCCACGTAATTTTAATATTCTGAACATCTCCTGTGCCGCAGACTTATCATCTTTGATGTGTTCCAGTGTTTCACGACAAGTAATTATATTTATAGCATCAGATTTTATTGGTAATTTAGATGCATCTCCCTGGATTGCCATTAAATTGATGTTCAGTTTCTTTGACTTTGCATATTCTTTTGCTTTTCGCAGACTATCGTATGAGAAGTCTAACAAGAAGAAATCTTTATACCCTTGCCACGTGCTTTCTAACTTAATAATCACATCACCGACTCCTCCTCCTATATCAAGCAAATTTTTTGAGCGTTTTATGTCTTCAGAGAGTATTTCTAATACAATCCGTCTTGCCACTCTGTTCCCAGGGTCGTAATAAGGACCCCAAAACCGAGGGAAAAAATTCTCATAATCCTTTTCTATTGATTGACCAAGTTTGTCCATATTTCATAATTTACAAACTGCTATGAAACATTAGAAAGTATGCGATTCCCATGAATTAACCTTCTCTATCGTACTTGAATTTCTTGCCTCTTCAAGAATCTTTTTTTCTTTTAACATCGGATAGAATAAGTGTTAGATAACGATACGAAGTATAATAACATTTTTTTCTTCTTTTAAATATTGCGATGGTGTTCTGTAATTTAAATTCTCTCTTTGCCTTCTTTGCAAATTTTATGTCCCTTAAAATCTGTAATTTTAGAAATATAGAATTTTAGTAGGCTTGGGGGGATTCGAACCCCCAATCTTCGGATTCGTAGTCCGCTGCTCTATCCAATTGAGCTACAAGCCCTTGACAAAGATAAACTCCAGTGTGGGTATATCCCACTGAATGATAGGTACATACGCCGCCTGGGAATCGAACCCAGAACCCCCGGATTAAGAATCCGATGCTCTGCCTGGTTGAGCTAGCGGCGCATATTAAATATATATAACTTTGAAAGAATATGTCAAATAAAAAATAGAAAAACCTTGACATCATATAAATCTTCAATTATAGTAAATATAGTAAAAAAAGGGTGGATAGCTCAGGTGGTTAGAGCGCCGGTCTCACATACCGGAGGTCAGGGGTTCAAGTCCCTTTCTGCCCAAATTAAGTGAGAGAAGTATTAAACGGTCTCTGGAAACTTCAGGAACTTGATATAGGAATTTCTGAGTTAGAGTTCAAAAAAGGAAGCATTCCTAAACAAATCCAGGAGTCGAATAAAGAAGTTCAAGCAAAAAAAAATGAACTTCAAGAGAAGCAAAAGGTATTTGAGGAACATAATGACCAAAGGAAGAAATTAGAGCAAGAAATAAAGGAAGCAAAAGATGCAGCAACTCGCTACAGATCACAGCTCCTGCAAGTAAAAACAAACAAAGAGTATCAATCTCTCCTGCATGAGATAAATACCCAGGAAACTAAAATTTCTGCTTATGAAGAAGAAATTTTGGAACATCTTGCTCAAAGTGAAGAATTGTCAAAAAAAGTAGAGAAGTTAGATAAAGAGTTAGAAAAAAATAGAGAAAAGTTTGTGAAGTATGAAGAGAAGATGCAACAGGAACTTCATCAAGTAGAAAAAGTGCTCCTTTCTAAAAAAGAAAAAAGAGAAAGGTTAACATCTGGTATAAGCAAAGCGATTCTATCAAGATATGAGCAGATTAGAAGAGGTAGAGGTGGGGTCGGTGTAGTTAAAATATTTGGCCCAACTTGCGATGGTTGCAATGCTGTCTTGCCTCCTCAGTTTGTAGCTGAAGTGAAAAAAGGAAATAGGATTTTAACTTGCGAGCAATGTGGTAGAATCCTCGTATGGAAGGAAAATGTGGATTAGCATGTTTATTCTTCTTCCATCCCTTAAAGATGCGGGAAATCATTTCTTTGCGAGCCACCAATACAATAAGGCGATAAAAACATATAAGATGGTCCTTAGAGAAAACCCTTCTTCAGAAATCAGACTAAGACTTGGGGTAAGTTTTTATATGATAGGTGATTATTTTAGTGCAGAAAGATGGCTTTTAAAAGCTCAGGAGTCAAAAGTCAAGAATCAAAGGGTAGAAGCTGATAATATCTTAAAGAAGATATATTTCAAAAGGGGAATTAGCGAATTTAAAAAGGGTGATTTGAATTCTGCACTCTTTTGGTTTGAAGAAGCTCAAAACAGATATGGCATTGCTTCTACATTATATAAATTAGGTGATGAAGAAGAAGCAAGGGAAATTCTTCAAGAACTTACTGAGAAAGGAGATGTGGTTGGCTATAAAAGTATGTATGCATTAGGGATAATTAATTATCAGGAAGGGCAATTTCAGGAGGCTCTTGCCTGGTTCAAGAAATTAGAGCTTACAAGAGATGTGTCGGGAGCTATAGGAGCCACACTTTATAGAATGGGAGCTTATGAGAGCGCATTAGACTACTTCCGGAAAGAAGGTAATAATTTCTTCATTGCGGAATGTTACTATAGATTAGAAGAATTTGAGGAATCAGAGAAGTGTTATAAAAAGTATTTGGCTGTTCGCAATCAGAAAATTGCTCCTACATACGAGTTGGATGCATTGTATGGGCTTGCATGGGCTCATTATAAGTTAGGAGAATTTAGTATCTCGGCAGAAGAGTTTGCAAGTTGCAAGTCACAAGTTGCAAGTCACAAGTTGCAGGCAGTTTGTGCTTATTATGCGGGTAGGTCTTATTTAAAGATTGGCGAACTCAATGAGTCAATTAGATGTTTTGAAAAACTTCTTGACGGATACCCGGAATACGAATTTGCGCCAAATTCACATTATTGGTTGGGGAAGGCATATTTTATTCAAGGAGAGTACCATTCTGCAATGAGTGAATTTGAAGAACTACTATCAAATTATCCACAGAGTGAGCTCTCTCAATATGCTTATTTAATGATTGGGAGTGTGTATTATAAAACTGAACAATATGATTCTGCAATTGTTTGGTATAATCGGGTAAATAATTATTCTTCCGATAAAACCTGTTCAAACTGGTTACTTGATGAAGCGAGATTCAAGATTGAAGAATGTTATTTTAGACTTGGTGAGTATGGTTCAAGAATAGATATCTTGCGTAATTTCGTTCGTAAATATCCGAAATCAAAAAGAACGCCGAAGTTCAAGTTTGAACTTGCTCAATACTGGGAAAGTCAAAATAATTTCAGAGAAGCTATACGCACATATACTCATATAATTCAAGAATTTAGTTGGTCTTCTTTGGCCCAACGTGCAAAACTTGGACTCTCAGAATGTTATTTTAGGATTGGTTCGCACGAAAAGGCAATTAAGACTTGCAAGGAGTTGATTCACACGAATTTGCGTGTCTATGCACAGGCTCAACTTGCAAGAATTCATTTTTTGCTTGCTCAGTATGACAAAGCAATCTATGAATATGAAGTCTTGGTTAATGATTTTCCAGAAGGTGATGCAGCTCGGGATGCACGATATCAAATCGGATTGTGTTATGAATATCTTGGTTCACAAAATGAAGCAAGAATCACCTGGCAAACTTTTATAAATAAATATCCAGAAGACCCCAAAATATGGGAAATCTGGCTTAAGTTAGCAAGAACTTATTGGGAAGAAGGTTTTACAGGAAAATATGAAAAAGTTCTCTTATATATTGAAAATCAGGGGGAGAAAAGACCTAAATATGAGGCTAATTTCCTTCTCGGGTCTTTATATCAGGATAGAAATGATTATAAGGATGCCCAGAGCTTTTATCTTAAAGCAGTATCTCAATATGAAGATATTGATTCTAAATCAAGAGCTCTTATAGGTGCAGCACAGTGTGCAAAGTCTTTGGGAAATTTAGAGAAAGCACAAGAATTTTATCGTGAGGTAATCTTGCTTCAACCAAATCCAGTGTTGGAGGAGATTGCAAAGAAAGAAATAAAATCGTTAATTATACCTCAGGAGGACTAATAATATGGAAGAGATAATCCCAACATATATTGAAGACGAGATGAGGCGAAGCTATATTGATTACGCAATGAGCGTAATTGTTGGGAGAGCACTTCCGGATATTCGTGATGGATTGAAACCAGTGCATCGCCGAATTTTATATGCAATGCGGGAACTTGGACTTCTTCACAATAGACCTTTTAGAAAATCTGCAAATGTAGTGGGAGAAGTTCTTGGAAAG
>JAGMCN010000012.1 GCA_023129235.1 Caldifarciminota bacterium
TTTCTTGGCTCTCATTTATGCGAATTCTTGCTTTCCAGGAATCACGAGATTGTTTGTATGGACAACTTTATCACGGGGAGCCGCGATAATATAGCCACATTTTTAACTAATCCAAATTTCAAACTAATAGAACATGATGTTACGAAGTTCATAGAAATGGATGAACAAGAACCTCTGGATTGGGTCCTGCATTTCGCATCTCCTGCTTCTCCCGTTGATTATCTCCGCTACCCTATTCAGACTCTAAAAGTTGGCTCTCTTGGGACTCATAATGCACTTGGACTTGCGCTTGCCAAAGATGCAAAATTCCTGCTTGCATCAACCTCTGAGGTGTATGGTGATCCATCTTGCAACCCACAACCTGAAGAATACTGGGGAAATGTGAACCCTATTGGACCAAGAGGGGTTTATGATGAGGCAAAAAGGTTTGCAGAAGCTATTACGATGGCATATCACCGATATCATAATCTAAATACTCGCATTGTCAGAATCTTTAATACCTATGGTGTCCGAATGAGAGCAAATGATGGCAGAGCTGTCCCAAACTTTATTATACAGGCACTTAAAGAGAAACCTTTAACTATTTATGGTGATGGCTCTCAAACGAGAAGTTTTTGCTATGTGGATGACCTTGTTCAAGGAATATGGAGACTGATGAACGCAGAAATACACGAACCTGTAAATATTGGTAATCCTCAGGAATTAACTATACTTGAAATCGCAAAACTTATTCTCAAAATAACTCAAGACCGACAATCGACAATCGACAACCAACAACCGATTACTCATCATCCTTTGCCACTTAATGACCCCAAAGTCCGACGACCGGATATATCTCTTGCACGAGATAAGCTCGGTTGGGAGCCTAAAGTCAAATTAGAAGATGGGCTTAAGAAAACCATTCAATACTTCAAATCTAAAATTGAATGTTAGACTGTAGAAATGAAGAATCGGATATTCTTTATCTACTGTTTATTGATAGGTGGATGTGTTTCTCGGAGTGTAGAGCGTTCTGTAGAGCCATTTTCACCCAAAGAAATAAAAGAATGCATAACTCGTCTTGAAGAACAAAGCTTTGAATTTGAGATTAGATTTGCAAAACCAGGAACCAGTGGCAATTTTAAAGGAGTAGCAATTAAGGGAAACGCAAAAGTTAATGGATTTTGGGAGTTTGATGGAAAGCGGGAAAAAGTTAAGGTGATTGGAATAGGTGAAAAGGAATATAAATGGGAAAACAGGAAATGGCAAGAAGGCTCGAGAACAAATATGTCAAATCCTGTAGCTACTTTGGAGTTAGTTTGCTCTGTTGGAGAATGGAGATTTAAAGAGTTAGAAGAAAAGAGTTTTATATATGATTTTAAACCAAATTTACTTTTTATGGACCCGAGATTAATTGAAACTAAAGGACTTATATGGATTGATGCAGAGACGAAGGTTCCAGAGAAAATATTAGCAGAAACTGAGAATATAAGATGGGAATTTGAGATAAAGAGTATTGGAGAGGAATATGAAATTTTAAATCCTTCAGCAAAGAAAAAGAAAATTGAAGTAGTTGCATCTTGTAAGTCTTTAAGAGTAGCTCAAATATTGAAAGAAAGATTCGAATTATACTGGTTTAATCGTGTGGAGTATAAATTAAAAGGAAATACGATAACGCTTTCATTTTTAGCTCAAATGTGTCCGGAATCTTTGATTAAAACTTTGCTTGAGCCCGGAAATCTTGAGCTCTATAAAGCTGATTATACCTCTGGTTCCGACGAATCGAGGCATTTTGTGTGCGGGGACCCAACTAAACCTGTGGTGTTAAAAGAAAAATTACAGCAAGAACTTGTGGATATATCTTTTGAAGGTGGATTTATGGAGTTTACATTTGATAAAGAACTGCCTGAAGGAAAGTCAATAGCAGTAATGGTGGACAATAAAATTATTGGGTTTGTTCCAGAAGTATGGGGCAAGGAAATAAAAATAGAAGGCGACAGGGATGATTGGATAAAAATAAAGTTTCCTTTACCGTGTCAACTCACTATATTAAAAGGAGGTTAAGATGTTAGATGATAAATTGCTGGAGATTCTTGCTTGTCCTAAATGCAAGGGAGATCTTGAATACGACAGGAAAAACGAGAAACTTATCTGTCATAAGTGTAAGCTTGCCTATGCAATAAAGGATGATATACCAATAATGTTGATAGATGAGGCAGAGAAGCTTAAATAAAAGAAATTCTGAATTATCTGGAATTTTGGTAAATTTTTACCTAATTTGCTACACCAATTTTTCTTGACATTTGGAATTTAGTGTCTAATATTTAAAAAATGTGGTTATTTATTCTTTTATTATTTTCTGATTTACTTGGAGCAGGACCAAAGTCTTTTGCAACACAAAGTAGAACTAATTCAGATAGTGCACCAATAAAGCGAATTGCTACGAAAGTTGAGAAGCAAAGCCCTGCCGCAGATATTGAGATTCTGAAATCTGACAAAAGTGGGATAGAGTTTATATATACACATAGGGAACTGTTTTTAGATGGACTGCCATATATTCCAAATACTCATCAGGAGACAGAGGTTGGCAAACCCGCTCTTCCTGTGAAATATGTTGTAATAGGGATTCCTATATCTGCGAAAGTTAATGTCCAGGTCATTAGCTCTATAACCAAAGAACGTTCAGAAGTAGATATTCCTCCTGTTTTCGGATTTACGGAAGAAGAGCGAGATGAGAGTATATATTCAAAGAGTGCGTTTTGGCCCTCTAAAATTGTATCAATGGAAGAGCAAACACTTTATAGAGGACAGGAGGTCTTGAAGTTAAGAATAAACCCCTTGAGGTATAATCCGATAAACAAAACTTTGTTAATTCATAATCGTATAAGGGTAAGAATAAATTTCTATGGAGGCAAGGGAATTCCGAAGAGAGATAAACTTTTTGAGTCTGTATTTAAGAGTGTGCTAATTAATTATGACCAGGCAAAGAACTGGAGAGCTCCTGGTGTAAAATCTTATGGAAAATATTATCCTGGCCCGTGGTATAAGATTGAGCTTCAAGAAGAGGGCATTTATAAAATCAATCACTCTCAGCTTAAAACTCTTGGGATGCAGAATGCTGACCCAAAGACAATAAAATTATACAATGGTGGAAGCAAAAAGGTAACAGATAGTACTGATACTTTGCGGGAAATCCCAATTTGCGTGCTTTCTGATACTTCTATTTTATTTTATGGTTCAGGGCTTAGTGGATGGGGCAAAAATGGTGAAGCATTTATAAACCCGTATACAAATACTAATGTTTATTGGCTTACTTATGGAGGTAAATCAGGCAGAAGAGACAGTATTTCAGGAATTCCGACTGGTGGAGAAACACCGGGATATTTTCTTGATACTCTCCATATAGAAGAAGATGTGAGTTGCCCGGCAAAAAGTGGCTTGGGCTGGATATGGGAAAAACTCATAAGAGAAAAAGAAAACAGCAGTCTTAAAAAAGACTATAGTTTTAATGTTCAAGGGATTTACGAGAATAACTGTTGCATAAGATTTGCAGTTTACGGGTGGTATGCTGATGGTAGCCATGAGGAGGAATCAAACAGTATGTATCATAATATAAGGGTATATTTGAATGGAAAAGAGTTCTTTAGTGAAAACTGGCGGGGAGGACAAGAAAATCCTCTAATTTTTGAAGATAGTGTTACTGGACTCCATAACGGTTCAAATACTTTCACTTTTGAAATGTATAGAGATTCGGTAATGAAAGATGTTATTTTCTTTGACTGGTTTGAAGTTATATATAAGAAAAAGTACGATGCCCATACTGGAAATTTGAAATTCAGTGGAGAGAATGCAGACCAGAAATTTGAGCTCCATAAGTTTGATGAACTTCCTGTAATCTTTAATACTACTGATGAGGTTGTACCAAAGTTAATCTACGGGGCAGTATATGGAAATGGAACAGTGAAGTTCCAAGGTGATGAAGGAACTTATTATGTGAGCACCAATTTCAAGAGTCCATCGGTTAAGAGCAAAAGTCCTTATGATTTACGAAATCCATCTAATAATTTGGATTTTGTAATAATTACACATTCTGACTTTTTGAATTATGCTAACTCGTTAAAAAGGTATAGAGAAAGGCAAGGACTTAAGACAGGAGTTTTTTCTGTAAATGATATTTGTGATAATTTTAGTTGGGGTCTTAAGCACTCGCCTTATGCAATAAAGAATTTCTTGAAGTTTGCTTATGATAATTGGGAAACAGGGTATTGTCTTCTTTTAGGAGCTGGGACTTATAATTATAAGGATGAAAGTTTAGAGAAAAATCGTGTTCCACCATGGGAAGAAGGATATCGTGTAGGAGAATATGGATATCCTCCACAGCATCAATATTGCTATGACTGGTGGTTCACGGATAAAAATCTTGCGATTGGAAGAATAACAGCAAAGACAAAAGAAGAAGCTCGGGATGTAGTATGTGAAAGGATTCCCAAATATGAAAAAAATATGGGAGTTTGGCAAAACCGTATCCTGCTCATTGCAGATGATGAAGAGCCCGATGGGGATGCTTTTGTAAATCACGCAGAAAGAATTGCCAATTATATTCCAGGTTCCTTTGATATATTTAAAGTATATTTAATGAACTATCCTCTAGACGGGATTCTTAAGCCAAAAGCAAGAGATGATTTAGTAAGACACTGGAGTAAGGGATCGTTTCTCACTCTTTTTGGAGGGCATGGAAATCTTTTACAACTTTGTGGAGAAAATGTTTTCTGGAATCCTACAGATATTCAGGCACTTAATAATGGGATAAAACTTCCTTTTTCACACTTCTGGTCGTGTGGGGTAGGTTGTTTTGAGCGGGAGTATAAAGATGGAATGGCTGACTATTTGCAGAAGATAAATAACAAAGGCTCAATTGGAACAATTGCATCAACTCGTTCAACAGGTGGTTCTTCAGGCATAGAACAAGGAATTATTAAATATTTCTTGATAGAGCCACAGAATACAATAGGAAAAGCAGTATACGCAACTCTTCTTAATTCAGGGTTTCCTAAAAATATAAACTCATTTTCAGATCCTTCAACAAGACTTCCTGATAGGTCAATTAATGTTATAATTGATTCTTTGCCGGATGTTATTAAAGGAGGAATGCCACTTAAAGTATGTGGAAGGGCACCTGAGGCAAAGTTTGCTCATATTACAGTGAGAAGTTCAGAATATGTCTATCACTATGCTCCTGCAAGTTGCGAATATAAAATGCGAGGTGAAATGATTAATGACCAGTTGTGTAAAGATGTTCTATTTGAAGGGATTACTCCTGTAAAGAACGGAAAATGGTCTCAGGAATTCTTTATTCCTATATTAGATTTTGAAAGAGATTCACTTATATATGGGGGACAGATTGTTATAGACAGTGTTACACCAGAGGGTGATACTTTGTGGGATACCCTTTACTCTGCTAAAATTAGTGTTTTTGCATGGAACGATAGACTATGTGGAAGCGTGGCTGTAGATACACTTAAAATTATGCCATGTGGAGACAATCCAGAAGATACGAGTGGACCGAAAATTGAGCTCTTTGCATTTGGCAAATCTCTTAAAGATGGAAGTTTGGTTCCAAGTAGTTTTACACTTACAGGAGTATTAGAAGATGAGTCTGGAATAAACACTTTTAATAAAATAACTCCAGAAAGATTAATTCTTAGGCTTGTAATTTCCTGTGGCAAGCTTCAGCCAATATCCATACCTTTGGTAGATTACTTCCAATATGACCTTGGGAGTGGCACTATAGGAAGTTTTCAGTATTCTGTCCAACTTGGAGATTGGGATATAGAGGATACACTTAAGGTCTTTGCTTCTGACAATCTTGGGAACCGAAGTGAATGCCGAGCTATAGTAAAGGTTGAATCATCTGCTCGCCTGGAAGTCAAAAAAGTAATGAATTACCCAAACCCAGTGCGAGGAGAACATACATCTTTTCACTTCTTTTTATCAAAACCTGCGATGGTTAGTGTGAAAATTTACACTGTTGCTGGGAGGCTCATACGAACAATTTCTCCACAAAATAAGCCGTCAGGACCTAATAAAATCTATTGGGATACAAGAGATGCACTCGGGAATAGAGTGGGGAACGGTATCTATATTTACAAGGTTCTTGCAAACTCAGAAGGATTGACAAAAGAAGAAACCTCAAAAATATCTAAACTTATGATGCTCAGGTAAAATAGCGGTTAAATGGTTGAATTATAGATTTCTCGATAAATTAGGATGCTATTTAACCAATTCCATTTTAATCAAAAGAGGAGATTTAGTGAAAAACGTTAATCGTATAATCGTTATTCGTGTAACCGCTCCGATTGACGATTTTCGATTAACGACTAAAGGAGGAACTTATGCAAGAAATGGAGGAAACTCTTTTTATTATAAAACCGGATGCTATATCTCACGCTGAATCTATAATTAAACGTGTAGAAGACGAAGGTTTTGAGATTATTGAGAAAAAGCGATTGAATCTTGACAGAAAAAGAGCATCTGAATTTTACGCCATTCATAAGGAAAAGCCGTTTTATTCTGAGCTTGTGAATTTTATGAGCTCAGGACCTGTTATAGTTCTGAGATTAACACGAGAAGATGCAGTTTCATATTTAAGAAAAGTTGTAGGAACAACCAATCCAAGTGATGCTGCTCCGGGAACATTAAGGAAGGAATTTGGTAGTGGAGTCTGTACTAATGCTGTTCATGCATCAGATTCAAAAGCCAATGCAGACAAGGAAATTGCATTTTTCTTTAAGTGAATTATAAATTGAGGTAAGTTCATACTCTGTAAAGTAGGTTATTTAATTTGGCATTCCTTTTTCAAAGAATGAGCAATATTAAGCGCGCTATATTCATAGTTATCGGGATTTATGGTTTTTGTGGTGGGTTTGGATGGATGCTTGTTCGCACAATAAATCGCACTCTTCCATCTGTAAGAATGCTTGAAGACTATACTCCTCGAGTCACAAGAGTGTATGATAGAAAAGGGGAACTTATTCATGAATTTTATGAGGAAAGAAGAATTGTAGTCCCACTTGAACGAATTCCGAAACTACTTATTGATGCTACTATTATGGTTGAAGATAAAAGCTTTTATCGCCACTGTGGAGTTGATTTATCTGGGATAATGAGGGCAACACTTGCTAATATCTTGAATTTAAGAGCTATACAAGGTGCTTCAACCATAACCCAACAACTTGCTCGCAATCTTTTTTTGACATCTCACAAAAGTTTCCTCCGCAAAATCAAGGAAGCTTTGCTTGCAACTCATATTGAACGTGTTTATTCAAAGGATGAAATCCTTGAGCTTTATTTTAACCAGATTTATTATGGCAATGGATATGGAGTAGAAACTGCTTCAGAGCGATATTTTGGCAAACATGTGGAAGAGCTTACTATTCCAGAATGTGCTATGTTAGCTGGTATTCCAAAATCTCCTGTACGGTATAGTCCATTTTCTCATCCAGAGGTTGCGAATAAACGCAAAATCTTTATCTTGAATCTAATGGCTGAAAACGGAATAATATCAGTTGATGAGCTCCAAGAATTTAAGAATACTGAACTTATACTTGCTAAAGGGTCAGGGTTCCAAGAACTGGGAGCTTATTTTATAGAAGAGGTTAGAAAATGGGTAACCTCGAGATTTGGGCCAGATTTGCTTTACCGGGGAGGGATTTCTATTTATACTACATTAGACATAGAGCTACAACAAATGGCAGAAAGCTCAATTGAAAAAGGACTTCCCGAGCTTGAATCCAAATATAAAATTGAGGAAGACACTTTACAATCTGCTCTCCTTGCAATGAATCCCAAAAATGGTGCAATCCTTGCAGAAATTGGAGGCAGAGATTTTAGAGAAAGTCAGTTTAACCGTGCAGTACAAGCAAGACGTCAACCGGGAAGTGCATTCAAACCGTTTACCTGGCTTGCTGCTTTCGCAGCCGGTTCCACTGCTGCATCTATTGTAAATGATGACTCAATTTCTGTTGAACTTGTGACCGGAGACATTTATTCTCCTATTAATTATGACCACGAGTTCTTTGGTCCAGTTACTCTTCGTGAGGGACTTGCTAAATCAAGAAATCTTGTTGCTGTCCGTCTTATTATGGATGTAGGACCAGCATCGGTAGTTGGTTATGCAAGGAGAATGGGAATAACCTCGTCTCTTGACCCAGTGATAGCATTATCTCTTGGGTCAAGCTCTACAACCATTCTGGATATGGTTTCTGCTTATGCCACACTTGCGAGTGGTGGAGTAAGAACCACCCCATATATGATAGATAAGATAATAGATAAGAATGGAACACTTCTATATCGGCATTCTGATTTTAGAGAGCGAGTTCTATCTCCTGAACTAACTTATTTAGTAACATCTGTAATGGAGAGCGTTTTAAATGCTGGAACTGGGATTAGAGCTCGTATGACAGGATTTACTCGGTCTGCTGCTGGAAAAACAGGTACAACTGACGATTGTGCAGATGCTTGGTTTATTGGATTCACTCCATCACTTGTTTGTGCTGTGTGGATTGGGTTTGACAGGGTGCAGAGGATTGGCAGAAATGCAACAGGTGCACAAGTTGCTCTACCTATATGGACAGATTTTATGCTCCAAGCAACTGAAGATGAGCCTTTTGAGAAATTTAAAGTTCCTCCGGGAATTGTATATCGGGAAATATGTAAAAACTGTGGTAAACTTGCAAGTTTCTTATCTAAACAGGTGAGAGAAGAAGTATTTATTAGAGGAACTGAACCAATTGATGAGTGTACAGGCCATTATCTCAGAACCCTGAGGGATAAAGAGGAATTTAGGTTTCCTTGAACATTAAAAAGATTTTCAGGAATGCTTCCTCATGGAAGTTTTGGGCCCGGTAGGACTCGAACCTACGACCCGTTGATTATGAGTCAACTGCTCTAACCAACTGAGCTACGGGCCCATAAGGGTTTAGAAGATGTCAAATTTTGCTTGTACCAACCTATACTATTTTACTAATACTTTTTATCTTGTCAAGGTCAAAATGAACTGGAGTTGACCCGTTTTTTCAGTCTCATATCTAAATTGGTAAATAACACCAATCGCAGAAGCATAGAAGTTCGTATAAAAACGGTTTTTTCATTATATCTTGCTATTAGGTTATCTTTATATCCTTCGTATTATAAGTTCAGCAATAAGTAAGAGAAGTGCGAATATGAAAAACCATTTTTTGATACTCACTCGTTCTCTTTGGTGCTCAAGGTCAAGTGATGGGTAAATAAGTGAATTGCTTAAGTTTACAGCAAATTTTGTTCCTCCTGAAATTTCATAAATCCCCGGAACCTCAGGTGTGAAGTGTATATAAATTCCGTCAGATTCAGTTTCTGGCGTAAGCAAAGCTATTTTGAGTGGTCCTACACATTTGTATGATTTGAATTCTGACACTTTGAATCTCACTGGTTCACCAACAATAAAATTGTGTTGTTCTACAGGTTTGCCAGCAAGATAATAAGCTATGCGATGCATCAAAGGCACAAATAGTGATGTTAGGACAAACTCTCCTGCCTCTCTACTTAAGGGAAACGAGAAAACCAAAGTCTGTGGCTCAGGTTCAATGATTGCAGGAGAACCATCAGAGAATCTTGCAATTATTTTTCCTTGTGGTTCATCACGGAGTGGTTTTATAAATTCTCTTTGAGTGAATTTGATTTGCTTAAGTTCAGGAATGAGGTCAAATCCACTAAATATTGGGTGACTTTCAAGAATATTATCAAGTGTGAGAAATCCTGATACTTTTTGTGCGTGTGTTGGCAAAGAGAGAGTTTTTTTGTAAGAGTGGGGAGGAGAACCAACAAAAACTATCATATCATAAAGAAAGGGATTTACAAGTGTAGATGATATTTTTGCCTGGATTTTTGAGCCTCCTTCAGGTGGAGAGAGAGCATTTTTCAAGAAAAAGGCGTCATTAGAATTGCCAACTAATAAAACTTTTAATTTAGGTGGAGGAGAATGAACAAAATACCTTGTATTATCAAGCGAGAGAGCATCTTGCTCTTCAATTTTTACTGAGCCTGCACAAGCTTCAGAGAACATAGGGAAAATTGCTGTGCTTGTTGAATGTGGAGGAATTAAGAGTTGTGAGTTGTAAGTTGTGGGTTGTGAGTTATGAATTGTAAAGAGAGTTATGAGTTTTTTTCTCTCTTGAGGTGTGTGGTTTGTTACAAAGACAAGAAAAGAGGACTTAAAAGCAAGTGAATCCATTGAAAAGTTATCTTCGTCTCCTGTGAGTTCTATGAGTTTTGCTTTCCCAATAAGAGTATCAGGTAATTTGCCAGTTTTTGTGATTATATAATCACAAAAATCCTCGGTTGGCAAAGAGAACTTCTGATATTTACATTCGGACGGATAAGGTTTTCCCGATGCAAGCAGTATTTTTGTATTCTTGAGCTTGCTGGCTGTTTTGATTCCTTTTTCAAAAAGAGTATGAGAGCCAGATAAAGTATTCATATCCCAGGAGTCGTCAAGGATTGCGATTCGTTGTTTGCGAAAAATAGATGGATTTGCAAATCCGAGAACTAAAAAAAGTAGAGCAAGAGTCCGCAACACAAGAAGTATAATATCCTTAAGTTTTCTAAGTGCGCGTTGTCCTTGTTCGGCAGACTTGAGAAGCGAGATTGATGGAAACCATATTTGTTTGAGTCTGTGCCGATGCCACAGGTGAATAAGAAAAGGAATTGGCAGCGAGAAAAGTCCAAACAAGAAAAGTGGAGAAAGGAAACTCATTTTTTAGATGAAATTGCTCTTTTCCTGGAACTTTTGCCAAGCATTTTTCTGCGCCTTGCAAGATAAAAAACCAGAGATTTCTCTATAGGCTCAGAAGTGGGGAAGAGGAGATAATCAATATTGTGTGAATGAAAGTTTTGTCGATAAGTGTCTATGAGTTTTTGCAGTTCTTGTTGGTAGGTTTGTTTTATATCTGAAGTTATGGGAATTTCTGTGTGAGTTTCAAGGTCCTTGAGGATAGCAGGTTCTTTAAATGGGAAGTGGAGTTCAGCAGGGTCAAGTATATGAAACACTATGACCTCATTTTTTCGGTATCTTATGTTTTTAAGTGCTTTAATTACAGAAGATTCTGGGGCAAGGAGGTCTGACAGGAAAATTACTATGCCTTTCTTTTTAATCCTTGACGAGATTTCATTTAGGACTTCTGGAATTTTAGTTTGTTTAGCTGGTTTTGCTTTGTCCAGAACTTGCAAGATTCTGGAAAGTTGAAGCTTTGTCCCGGATGGGGGGAGATAGGAGCTAATCTTTTCATCAAAGATAGTAAAAGAGACTGCATCTTTTTGGTGGATAAGTAGCCAGGATAGACAAGCCCCAAGAGTTGCGGCATATTCAAATTTCGTTGTGTGGTTTGAGCCATAGCCCATAGAGTTTGAGCCATCAAGGATAATATGGACTAAAGAGTTTGTTTCTTCCTCAAATTGCTTGGTATAGAGTCTTTCTCTACGAGCATATATTTTCCAGTCTATACGCTTTGGTTCGTCTCCTGGCTGATAAGGTCTGTGTTCTTGGAATTCAACAGAAAATCCATGATAAGGACTACGGTGTATTCCGACAAGGAACCCTTCAACGATAAGCTTTGCTCTGAGTTCCATTGATTTTATCTTGGAAAGAGTTTTAGGGTCAAGCCACATAATAATACCAGACTGGAGATAAAAAAGTCTATAGTCTCTTGTCTTAAGTCTATGGTCTTATTTTGAGCTGTCAAACTCTTTTTGTGAATTCTCTTGACAATTGAGAAGGAAAAGAGTAAATTATACATAGAGGGGAAGAAATGAAGAAATTGTTCGTAGAATCCGTTGGAATGGTTTTTATGATTCTCTTCATTCCAGTATATGCTTGGGGAGATAATGCAGTATTTAATCCTGGATTTGATATGAGTCCATGGGATAGTGGCTGGACGATAGAGATAGATACATCTTATGGTAGATATTCCTCTGCAGAGGCAGAAGTTAAAACAGATTCCGGCAGGTCGCTTCCAAACGGCTGTTATTTAAAAACATATGTTAGGTTTTGCGGTGAAAGTCCTGGAGGAAATTCAGGTGAAGCTGATGCGAAAGCGATAATAACGCAAAATTTTGATGGCATTGCGAACTGTATGGTTAAAACATATGTAAAATATTATCTTTGCCGTCAGTCCAGTTGCTGCATTTGCTGGAGTCAATGTAGCCTTCAGGTTTGTGTAAATAATAATTGGGAAACGATTTGGCAAAAGTTTATTGATGAGGGCTTTTCTCCTGTCTTTGATACTGTTTGGGCTGATATATGCACTACTTTTGTAAATGATACTATAAGTGGAATAAGATTTTGTGCGTCTTCTTACATATATACTGGTTGTGCACGTGGCCCTTGGGATACCTATAGTCATTTTTATGTAGATGATGTCTATGTAGGGGAAATGGGAGTAGAGGAGAGTGAGGAGTTAAGAGTTAAGAGTTTAGAGTTAAGAGTTTATCCAAATCCATTTACGCAGTATACAGCTATCAAACTATTCAACCATCCCCGACAAATCGGGATTTCGGCTTTGCCTCAACAAGCTATCAGGAAAAAGGTGAAAGTTTATGATATGATGGGAAGGTTGGTGGAAGAAACGGAGTCAGGAGTTATAGGAAAGGATTTACGGGCTGGAGTTTACTTTGTGAAAGTGAGAGGTTGTAAGCCCTTAAAAATAATTAAGTTAATGGAGGTGCTATAAATGGGAAAGATTAATTTCAAGAAGTACAGTATAAAAGGGATATGGAAGCCACAGGAAATTGGGTTTGTGGATAGCACTGCTTTAAGGATTGTGAAACTTAAAGGAGATTACAAGTGGCACAGACATAAAAAAGAGGATGAGTTCTTTCTGGTAGTGAAGGGCTTGATATTTATAGATACCGAGAAAGAGATTGTTGAGCTAAAAGAATGGGAAGGTTATCTTGTTAAAGCAGGACTAAAGCATCGCTCAAGGGCACCAGAAGTGGCGACTGTCCTTGTAATTGAGCCAATAAAAACTAAAACGATGGGTGAGGAATGAGAAGTTTCAAAATCCAGATATAAAAAAAGAATTTTGCTCCATCTCAATATAAATTGTTCCTACTAAATATTTTTGTGTTTTCTGTGGAATCTGTGGTTAAATCATTTTTCCTTGACAATGAATAGGGTTGCAATATATTTCTGACAAAATGGTAGAAAAAGTATTAAAAACAGTAGAGAAGTATAAACTTCTTGAAAACGGAGACAAAGTTTTAGTAGCTGTATCAGGTGGACCTGATTCAATGTTTTTACTGCAGGCACTCCAAGATATTAAAGCACAGTATAAATTGGAACTTAGGATTGCCCATTTGAATCATCAGCTTCGTGAGAGTGCTTGGGAAGAAGCAGATTTTGTGAAGGAACAGGCGGAGAGGTTTGGTATCCCCTGTACTATTGAGGAAAAAGATGTGAGAAGTTA
>JAGMCN010000120.1 GCA_023129235.1 Caldifarciminota bacterium
TTCCTGGATAAATTTGAGGCGAAAAGTAAAATAGGAGCAAGCGCTACTATTGGAATAGTAGGGAAAGTACGTTTAGCCGGAAACTTCGCTCTTGAATCTGGAGCAGATTACTTTAAGGCAAAGTCACCTGATGAGAAACGAAGCTTATTATTAGTCCCTATAGACACATATTTAAGTTATAGATATATGATATTACCCGGTCTTGTATATTTCTATGTTGGTGGTGGATATAACCTTTGTTTTACTAAATATGAAGAAGAGTCTTGTGAAATAAGTGGATGGGGTTCAGGACCTGCTGTTAAGGCAAATATAGAATTTCTGCCAACTCCTAATTTGGGAGTAGAATTATGGGGAGGATACAGATTTGCAACAGCCCCTGATATTGAACTTAAAGACGCTGAAAATAAGAACCCTACTATGATTCCAATGAATCTATGGGGTGGATTTCTTAAAATTGTCATCAAACGAGAAATTTAGCTCGTTCCGATAAGTCAGAGTGAATGAAATTTTTCGCAGTTGTATTACAACTTTTAATCTTCTTTTTTTCCGTTATTGTCCATGAAGTATCGCATGGGTATATGGCACTCCGGAAAGGAGACACAACCGCAAGAGATGCTGGCAGACTTACACTAAACCCTCTCCCACATATAGATATATTTGGGACAATAATCCTCCCTCTTATTTTATATTTCTCAATAGGATGGGTATTTGGAATGGCAAAACCTGTTCCAATAAACCCTTATTACTTAAGAGACCCGAAGCGTGACTTAATGTGGATTGGAGCAGCAGGCCCATTGAGTAATATAGGAATAGCTGTTGTACTTGGAACTTTGCTTAGGATTATAGGGACTGGATTGCCCTCACCTATTTTGCAATTCATAGCTTTTGGAGTAATGATAAATCTATTACTCGCATTCTTTAATCTTATTCCAATACCCCCACTTGATGGATCAAGAATAGTGCAAAGGTTCCTCTCTTATGAAGCACAAGAGAAATATCTGAGCATAGAGAGATTTGGGATTTTTATTGTTCTTGGTTTCGCATTTATGGGAGGTTTTAGATATATTCTTTTCCCACTTGTAAGTTATTCTTTTTACTTCTTAACTGGCAAGCCAATGGGAATCTATCTATAAATACATAAAAGCCCACAATACCTAAACTTCTAAAAGGAAAATCTAAAACTTTTGTATCTATGTGGGTTATTTTATAACTCCGAGCCAGTCGTGGAGAATAAATTGAAATCTGCCAATTAGAAGAGAGACGCGAGCCATCACCGTGTATCCAAATGTAGCCCCAAATGCCAGCATTATATACCAAACACCTACTCTTGCTACTTTTCCAACTGTTCCTACATGCTTAATAGAGAAATAGAAATATATAAGTGTCGTAATCACACCCACAAACATAACAATATTACCAATAATATGAGCAGTAGGAGTTACAGATGGAGATAGCATTGCTTTTGTAAGCATTGTTCCCTGTATCTGTTTGAATATACCTGCTTGAAGTGAGAGTGGTATAGCTATACCCGACCCGGTTCCAAGAGCAAATGCCATAGGCCATCTTGAGAGCCAGGCATATTTTGGGATAAGCCGTGCAATATATAAAAACCCCAGACACAGTGGTATAAGTAACCAATACTCGTGATGTTGGAGCGGGACTATAATTTTTGGAGTAACTACATTTTTCCAAATAAGTGGTAAAGCATATCCGAGTGTTGCTCCAATCAATAAGTGTTCAGCAAATCTGTAAAACGGATTATCTTTGTAAAGAAAAGAGAAAATACAAAGTGTAAGAAATGCAGCAACCCATATCCAGGGGTCATGTGACATTATTTTTTCCTCCTTCTTCCTGCAAAATATGCTATATTAGCAAGTATTATAAATACTATCATCATAATATGCACTGCAGACTGCGCATCCATCCCAATACAAGCTGCCTTTCTTGTTTCAAGTTTCAGGTTTTTCTCAACCAAGTTTTCATATTCAGCTGCTCCCTTCAGTCCGCCAAGCATCCCGGTAAGTTGTTTGGTTTGTAAATACGGATAGTTCTCAGCTGCCATAACTGCTGTAACTCCAGCCGCTACATTTGCCCCATAACGTTGATTTGCATAAGTAATCCAGGTTCGCGATATAGCTGAACCTGAAAGACTTATTGCAACTGAAATCTGGTCAAAATTACGAACATCTCGCATCATTGGAAGTGAATCTATCAGAGTTCCATAATAATCTGTTGGAAAAGTTTTATGAATATCTTCACCAATACCAAGAATAACTATCGAAGCTCCGGGAACAAATGGCAAAAAAGTATAATCAATTCCTTCTTTTTTATCAGGGAATTCTCGCTTCACATCTTCAAGACACACCTGGGCTATACCAATTCCTTGCATATATAAACTCATAAGAATTACTTTTATATCCTTAACAAAACAATGGTTTAAAATTGTAACTGCCATAGGATAAAGTTCCGGAAGCGTCGCTGCATCAAAATCAAGAGAAAGAAGAACTATTTGTCCCTCCGGTGTGCTATCTATCTTATCATAGAGATTTTTTACCGGAGGTGTTGTATATGTTGGAAGTCCTATAGGAATAAGAAAAGGAATTATAACACATATGGCTGTAATCAGATAAATCCACCTTCTATCCATATTCATAAATTTATTCAGTAAGTTCATTTTCCAGCTCCTCCAAGCCATCCACGTTCAATCCCAAGCATTATTTTAAGTGATGTAGCCATTATTCCAAGTCCCACACCAAGTCCTATCCCTCTTTGTGCCGCCATATTTGGATACATTAGAACCCACTCAACAAGGTTAGGAAGTTTAAGTTTGATAAATACACTTTCCCCTATCGGAACTCTACCAAACATTATAACAAGTGCTACAATAAGAAGTAAAGTAGCTTCCGGCGTTCTTGCCTTAAAAGACCTGAATGCTGCTGATGCCATATAAAATCCAAGCAACGAGAACATAGTTGCCTGCATAGTCATCGTCATATACTGATATATTTTCATAAATACAGATTTTTCTCCTATACCCCATATAAAACCAATAAGAGCTACAATTATCACAGCAGCAAATATTATTATACTATATCCCCATCCTTCTCTTTTTCGTCTTATCTTTGTCCAATGAACATGAAATATGGAGTAATATCCTATAACCAGGGCAGGCACACCGCATACTATCAACCAATGCACTGCTTCCTCAAAAAGGTTCTTTGAGAATCTATGTGGTATGAAGAACTGGATTATCATCACAACACCACATATAAGACAAAGTTTTAATGGACCTGTTCTTCTCATTTAAATAAGTTTATTATGAAATTATTCCCAAGGAGTCCAAAAATAGTGCCAAGTGCAAGAAACATAAAGATAACAAGTTTATTATAATCCTGTCCTTTAATACCTCCAACTAACAGAGGTTCTTTTGAAAGGTATGCCGATGCAGCATACAGTTCCTCACCCATAATCGTATAATCGCAAGCAGTAACAAAGAATGGGAGTTGTGTTACAGCATCAGTCCCTGCAATCTGAATTGCTCCTGTCATATTGCCTGTCTCTGCCAAAAGAAGTGATTCTGCCCAAAACATACCAATAAAAAGGTTTGTAGCCGGTTTCTCGCGTGTCATAATTCCACATACTCCTGCTGCATAAGCAAATTGACTGCTAGTCAGGTAGAATACACGGTCTGGATTGTAATAATCAGGTCTACCCTTTTCAATAGCCGCTTCCTTTACAACTTCTTGGGCTACTGACATAACTATAGGGTCACGATTAGGCACAATAATAGGAGTATTATACTCTGCGGTCTTTTTTGCCACCTGTGACAGGATATTCATTGATGCAATAGTAGCAATATCCGATATTGCACTGAGACCCGGAACATACAACACCGGTTTACCCATCTCTGTAGCTCTACCAACTGCTTCTTCAAGAGAATCAAGGCCAGCAATCTTGCGGATGAAGAGTGGTTTTCCCATCTTTGCTTGAAAAACAGCCCAGAAAATCAAGAAGATAAATAGTGGCAATCCTATCAATACATTCGTCTTTCCTTTATGATACCATTGAGAAGAAGAAGAAACACTGGAAGAAATAGGAGAAAATTCAGAATACTCATAAGTAGAAGTTCTTCCTCTTACCTTGTAATAATAAGAAGTATTGTCTTCCACTCCCCTATTATCTCTAAAAGTAGAAATACCTCTCCCCATATAGCCCACATATTGGTATCCAGTATCTGGAGTTTCAGACCTGTATATTTCATATCCTGAAAGTAAAGAGTTATCTGGAGAAAGGTTCCATTGCACAGTAATAGCTCTACCAGCATCGTTTGGTGTATCAAAAGCACGAACATCTAATGGAGGAGCAAATTCTTGTGTCAATGGAAGGGTATCAACTTCTTGGGCAAAAAGTGGGAAAGCAAAGAAAAACAAGTAAATAATTTTTATATACCGCACTTGTTTGAACTTAATATACAATTCAAACCTGTCAAGAAAAAAATCTGAGGTTTATTGGAATAATTCCTTTACAAAAATTTGTGATGATTTGATACTGAATAACTTTCCAGCAAAATTTCCTACATTGGAAGAAATATTCCTTAATTCCCCTGTGATATTATTACAGAATTTCTCCTCTTTCATACAGAAATACTTGAACTCTGAAACGAGGGAAAGACCTTTTCAAGAATTTTCTTTTTATCTCGTAATCCTCATTTTCAAAAAATCCGATTGATTGAATGCAAGAAAAGTTCCGGTCAAGCCATTCTTTGAATTCGTAAATTTTCTGGTCATCAGATGAGCAAATCCCACTCAAAGGAGTATGCACAAATATCATCTTTTCTGTTTCTATTAACCCTTCTTGTGTTTTTTCAGGATTCCCTACATCAAGAGCCACAAGATTGGAAAGATTATAATACCAAAAAATGCTTGATGATAAGAAACTACTTTAGTATCTTGGTCAGAAAACCCGGCTACAATGGTACTTATTTCTCTCCAATTATCTGTAAATCCTTGTAAATGATACTCTCTGTTGGTATAAATATTCTTTATTCCGTATACGTTAACTCCTGCAATAAGAATAAGTATTGGAATCATCGCACGCATTCTCATAAATGCGATTCCAATTCCAAGAAGTATATAATATAAGCTCGCTACACCAAGATAGTAATGTGGAAAATTAGGATTTGTGCATATAGGAATCAATGGAATCAAAATAAAGATGAGAAGCCACAAAGATTCTTTAATCCATCTTTTTCTGATTAAAACTCGGACTCCATAAATTGCACTTATGCTATATATAAAAATTCCTGGAATCACAACTTTTAAATTCCAGGGAAGGATAGTTTGACCAAGTGAAAACGAAAAGAAGGTATAGCCCAATTTAGTTAGAAGAGAGGCTGGAACTCTATTAATCGACGCTAATTCATTCGGCACAACCGCAAACAACTTCACAATCAAAAATGAAGATGCTAAAAGAATAAGAAGCTGTGAGATAGCCCATTTTTTCTTATCAATCTTTCTTGAATTTATTCGCAGAATCTCAACACGAGTCTGCGACCCATGGATAAGCAACCATATCCATTCGCACAGCAATGTAAAAAATACCCAAGCTTCTACATAAACACTTATGATTGCAACAACAGTATATATCCATAATTTCTTTACATCTTTAATTGCGAGCAAAAACACCCAAATTAAACTCAAATTGAAAAATAAAAAACAAGGAAACACTCTTGAGATTCTTGAAAAGAGTATAAGAAACGGTGAAATGGCTCCGAGACATAGAGCTATTAATCCTACTTTCCTTCCCCCGAGTTCTTTTCCAATCAAATAAATAAGCAAGAGTGCAAGAGTTCCAAAAATCACCGATAGCATTCTTGTAGCACTTTCATTAGTTCCAAACAGTTTTATCCATCCGAAAAGAAACATCCTATATAAAACAGGATGCACTCCTTGTGGTAAAAAATTGAGTCCAGAAGAAGATATTACTCTTGCCTCGTCTCCAGTGTAGGAATTGCTTCCAAGCATATAGACTCTGAGGAAAAAGCCAAGAAGTATTAGTCCACCAATTAATACTTTGTGTGAAACCTTAATTTCGAAAGAGAATACTGGTAAATAATATTTCTGTCAAACTGTTTATCTTAAAAAACTTGACGAAAGTTTTTTATGTTGTAAACTCTGTGAGATATAATTTCACATAATGGGATTCATGACTTTTATATCCAGCTTACTACTCTCTTTAATAATTCTTCTTCCTTTTGCAAAGAAATTTGAAATAAGGAAAAAACTCTCTATTGTTGGAATCCTTGTAATCGGATGCTTGGTTGGAATAAGTACTATTTTCGTAGAAATGGTTCGCGAACCGCCCCTACATACAATATTCCTTTTAGAATTAGGGTTTTTGATTTTATTTACTGGGATTATTGGATTATATCGGTTCTACAGAGACCCTGAACGCACATCACCGGAGGAAGAAAATATAATCCTTGCTCCTGCAGATGGATTTATAAGATATATAAAACCTGTATCACAAGAAGATATATCAGACTTTGATGGTATAATTGAACCTAACGGCTGGCTCATCGGCATTACAATGACTTACCTTGATGTTCATATTAATCGCAGTCCTATTGCCGGCAAAGTGTTATTGGCAAAACATACGCCTGGGAAATTTATATCATTAAAAAGGAAAAAAGCATTAAAAGAGAACAAGCGAGCAATATTAGTGATAGATAATGGGGATTTCAAAATTGGGTTACAATTAATAGCATCAAGAATGGTAAGGAAAATTTTACTGTGGGTTAAAGAAACTGAATCTGTTCACCCCGGAGAACGGATAGGCAAGATTGTATTTGGAAGCCAAACCGATATTATAATACCTGAACTCCCCGGGCTTAAAATAAATGTGCACGAAGGCGAGCAAGTATATGCTGGACTTACTGTTCTTGCAGAATACCAATAAGGATTAAAAGATTCAAGATTTGAAGATTTAAGATTCATTCCCAATCTTTTTAATCTTTCAATCTTCTAATTTTTGAATCTTATTTTGAAACCTGGATTTATGAATATATGTATGGTAGTTCACGCTCATTATCCGCATGATGAATCCAGAGTTCA
>JAGMCN010000121.1 GCA_023129235.1 Caldifarciminota bacterium
GCGGAGGTAAAAATTTAATCTCTTGCAATTCCTTCTTGCTAATTTTTCCTTCTTTCTCAAGAACTAACAAAGAATCTTTAAAATATTTTATTTCATCTTTGAAACTCCTGCCATCCTTGAGTACTATTTTCTGAGAAGAAATTAAAAACAATACAAGAAAAATCTTTATCATTTTTTGCTCCTTGAAAGATTATACCCAATAAACGCACCGAGAGGAAGTGAGAAACTTATTACCTCATTTACCTCTTTTAACTCTATTGCCATTGCTTTTTTTACACCAGCTAATACTAATGGGAATAAAATAGTCCCAACTAATGTACTTATGTATTCTCCATCATCGTATTGTTTCCCTACAATCCACACACCGATTGAAGCTCCAAGTCCATATAATAGATATCCCCCCAAAACGGGTGCATTCTCTCCATTCCATAATGTGTATCCTCCTACAGCTAATGCATCTTTCTCTGTGCTCCATATTGCGTGTGCGCTGGTAGCCCCTACACACCATCCAATTGCTCCAAACGCATATCCGGCCGCCAGTTCTTGCAAGTATTTAGGATGCGGAAGTTTAGCCTCTAAATTAATGGCTACCATTATGAAAAATAATATAAGACCAGTTTTCTTCATTGTAAAGAGAAAAATCTTTTAATCTCTTCTACGATTAACCTAATTTCGTCCTCTTTTAGTTCAGGAAACATTGGGAGAGATAAAGCTTTAGAACAAAACTCCTCAGTAACTGGAAAACTCCCCGGCTTTAACCCAAGATATTTATAGGCAGGTTGTAGATGCAAGGGAATAGGATAATGGATACCAGTGCTAATACCTTTTGAATTGAGATATTCTGCAAGCTCGTCCCGTCTTTCACTTTTTATTACATACAGGTGATAAACATGCTTGGCATATTCTTTTTCTTTTGGAGTAATTACGGAGGTAGCTTCTAAAAGTGAATTATATATTTTTGCATTTCGTCTTCTTTTCTCATTCCAATTAAGCAAATGCTTGAGTTTTACACGAAGGACTGCTGTTTGAATTGCATCCGCCTGATAATTATATCCTTCTATTGAATGCTCATATTTTGTATGCCTCCCGTGATTTGCAAGTAGTATTACTTTATCAGCAATATCTTCTCTATCTGTAACTACAATTCCAGCATGCCCATAGGCACCAAGATTCTTCCCCGGATAAAAGGAAAAAATGCTTGCATCTCCGAACTGACCTACTCTTTTTCCTTTATATTCTGCTCCATGAGACTGAGCCGCATCTTCTATCAAGATAAGATTATGCTTGCGTGCAAGTTCAATAATGGGGTCCATATCACAGGGTTGACCAAATAAATGAACAGGAATTAAAGCACGAGTGCGAGATGTAATCTTTTTCTCAATTTCTTTCGGGTCAATATTATAAGAATCTGGCTCAATATCAGCAAATACAATACTCGCTCCAGTATGGGTAATAGCTTCACTTGTAGCAATAAATGTAGCAGGAGTTGTTATTACTTCATCTCCCTCACCAATCCCAAATGCAAGTAAGGTAAGGTCTAAGGCAGTGGACCCGGAACTTGTAGTTACTCCATACTTCACTCCACAAAATTCAGCAAATTCTTTCTCAAATCCTGTAAGTTCTTCTCCGCCTGCAAATTGTGTGGACTCGATTACTTTCTGGATTGCCTTATCTATTTCACCTTTTATATCTTGATATTGGGCTTTTAAATCAACCAATGGTATATTCATTTCTCCTTCTTAAACTAACTACTACATTCTAATATTAAACCCTGCTTGTATACATCTGCCAGGTCCTTCTACCCATCTTATAATCTGATATTTGGTATTAGTCAAGTTATTTATTTTTACCCCTAATTCCCAGTTCTTTAACTTCTTTGAGAACCCAAAGGAAAAAAGCCAATAGTCAAACATAGTTCCCACATCCATTCCTGCAAGATAAAATTTTTTCTCTATATATTTGCTTTCTAATTTTATCCCCATTTCATAAGGTAAAGAGATTTCAAGACTATTAACAAATGAAATTGTAGGGAGAAAAGTATGAAAGATGCATTTAGGGGGATTAGGATGAATTTTCAAAGGTATAAATTTAAGAGATGTTGTATTCTTGATTTTTTGCCATCCCAAACTAATACCTCCTCCCCACTCGCAGTGCTTTCCCCCGTTTATTGGCTTAATAGCTTCAATATTCCTAGGATGAAAATGATAGGGATGACTCCAATAAATTATGTTTTCTATCAATTTATGTGAGAACCCAATATTAATATTCTCTCCAAATAAGAATTCAACTTCGGAGAGAGAATTCCAATGTTCGTGTTTTAGTCCAGGATTCTGAACTACATAAAGTTGATTCATATAGATGTTTTCAAGGGGTCTTGTAACCGTTTTGCTCCGATGTGAAATATTTATTGAGAAAAAGTCGTTCACTCTCCAGTCCATTTGCACAAATGGAGCTACAATAGGAGCACTTATGCCTACTCCCATAAATAATGGCTCCAAAAATCTTTTACCCCATAGAACTCCAATATCCCATAAAGTCTCTGATTCATAGCAACTTGATGCAAGGATTTTAAAAACATTTTCCCCAAGATAGAGAGAAATTGAACTATTAGCAAGATAAAGGTTTTCCCAATATCCATCTCCTATTTTATATCTCCTTGTTTCTGCATCAATTTCTACAATACTCTGGCGACCAATAACTCTTAGTTCCGTTCCGGCTCCAAAGGAACTTTTATCATCAACTTCAAGAAATTGAGCGGCAAATGAATTGTTAATTCCTGTGTATCCACCTATTTCAATATTATACCCTTCCCCCAGTTCACTTTCTCCGAATTCTAACCCAAGAGAAAATTGGGGGAAATGCAAAAACTGTGCAACCTCTTCCCTATCTTGCAAACTATCTTCAGAGATTTTGACTTCAAGCACAGGGAGTTCAAGTTCTGGAACGGGCTCATTTCCCTCAACTGCGTATAAAGAAGTAGAGAGTAGAAAGTAAAGAGTAGAAAGTGAAAAAATATTATTTTTCATATAATATCATTTTTGAAATGGGGGTGTCTGTATCCCATTTTCGGTTATAAAGCCCGTAATATATTCATTAGGAGTAACATCAAAAGCTGGATTAAAAACATCTATATCTTTTGGTGCTATCTCACAATCGCCTATTTTCCTGACTTCATCAGGATTGCGAAACTCAATTGGTATCTGCTCTCCTGATTCTATGCTCAAGTCAAAAGTAGTGCTGGGTGCTGCAACATAAAAGGGCACATTATGAGCTTTGGCAAGAATCGCAAGTGTGTAGGTTCCTATTTTGTTCGCAGTATCTCCATTGCGGGCAATTCTATCTGCCCCAACGATACATAAATTAACTTCTTTAATTACAACACCTCTTGCACTATCACAAATTAAAGTTACAGGAATCTTTGCTTGTTGTAGTTCCCAAGCTGTAAGTCTTGCCCCCTGTAAAACAGGTCTTGTTTCTGGAACAAATACTCGCTTTATTCTTCCTTTTGTAATATAAATTGGAGCAAGTGCAGTTCCGATTCCACAGGTTGCAAGAGCCCCAGCATTGCAATGAGTAAGGATTTGAGCTCTTTCTGGAATAAGAGATGCTCCATTTTTCCCTATCTGCTCACACAGGAGTTTGTCCTCTTTTTTTATACGATGAGCTTCTTGAAGAATAAGTAGTGGTAATTCATGAATTGCCCCTACAATCTTTTTCATTCGGTTTAAGGCAGAAAATAGGTTATATGCAGTTGGACGAGTTTGTTCAAGTAGAGTAATTGCGTCTTTAATCTCTTTTGTATTTTTTGCTTTCTGTGCAGAAAGAGCAACTCCATAACCAGCTACCGCTCCTATTAAAGGAGCTCCTCTTACTCTAAGCACGTTTATTGCCTCTGCTATCTCTTGAACAGTATCTATATCTTTGTAAATTACTTTTTCGGGAAGGAGAGTCTGGTCAAGGATTCTAATCTTTCCGTCCCTCCATTCAATGGTAGAAAAGTTTAACTGCATATAAGAATAATATTGTCAAGTTTAGAACTGTCAACAAAAATTTCAGATTACAGATTGCGGATTTAACTGAAAAGGAGGCAAATGGTTCAAAGAAAAAAGGGGCAGACGGGAAGTCTGCCCCTACACACAATTTATTCAGAGCTTTAGTGATAGTCTCTGCAGAAGAATAGCATATCTATTAGTGCCAGGTTTTATCAGCATTGCCGTATACAGCAGTAGTACCTGAATCCATAGCTCTCACCATAATAAGGAAAGTATCGGCATCTGCGTCATAGCTCCGGAACTTGAAAGTTACTGAATCTGTTGGGAGAATCAAGTATTGCTTGACAGAATCTTTTAAAGCACTGTAGCTTGAAGCGGCACCTCCAATTGCGTATGTAGCATGGTCTATTTCCCAAAGTGCCACAGCTTCTCTTATTTTGGTAACATCCGCTTCTGCAGCTCCGATACGAGCACGGTTCTGGGCACCAGTAAATCTTGGAATAGCAATAGCGGCAAGAATACCAATAATTACAATAACCACTATAAGCTCGATCAATGTAAAGCCTTTCTTATTCATTTTATCTCACCTCCTCTCACTTTAACTTTAACAGCAAATTCTGTGCCAGATTGGTTAAAAGAGTTGAAGGATTAAAGGGTTGAAGAGTTAAAGAGTTAGAAAGTTAAAGGGTTAAGAGGTTAAAAGGTAAGCATTTATAAATATTGTTAGACTAATTACTATTCAATTATGAACTAAAGTTTTATCGGAAGTATTTCCGTTAAATTGGAAGGTACAAAATAATGCGGGTTTATTAATGTGTAACTTTTTCTGGTGTAGCAGTAACAAGAGTAGTGTCAGTATCTTTGGCTCGGCACTTAATTTCATATGTATGTGCCCAGCCACTTTCACACCAGGGACCATCGTATTTAAAGCTCTTAAAATTGTTAGACTCGTTATCATTTATGACTTCCGGTAAAGTTGATATATACCAATTATCGTCAAAGTCTTTAAGTTGCGACCGCAACCACGACCAATTCTTGCCTCAACCTCTGGGGTATCCTGCATGGTCTATTTCAAAGAGTGCAAGTGATTGTCTTATCAAATCAAGGTCTGATTGGCAAGCTCCGATACGAGCACGGTTCTGGGCACCCGTAAATCTTGGGATAGCAATAGCGGCAAGAATACCGATAATCACAATAACTACTATAAGTTCTATTAGGGTAAAGCCTTTTTGTCTTTCATTTTATCCCCCTCGTTTTAATATTATAGCAAATCCTATACCAAATTGGTTAAAGAGTTAAAGGGTTGAAAGGTTGAATGGTTAAAAGGTAAATATTTGTAGGGGTTCAAAATTTTGAACCCCTAAATTTTTTGCCAGAGTTTTATCGGAAGTATTTCCGTTAAATTTCCGTTAAGGTGTAGTAGGTATTTTTTTTAGAGGTGCCTTTGCGAGTGATAAGTTTTTTGTTGGCAAGTTCTTGTAAATCGTTTCTTATCATTCGTTGAGAGATATTAAAGAGGGAGCTGCAAATCCTGGAGGTTATCTTGTGGTAGGAATATAGGTATTGTAGTATTTGTTTTTGTCGGTCAGAGAGGTTTATGGTCGGATGGTCCGATGGTTGGATGTCGGATATTGGGTGTGGGATGCTGAGAGTGGATTCTTTTATTTTGTCTGGAAGGTCCGAAACATCAATTATAGAGCTTTCTGTGAGGATTATTTCTCGTTCTATTGTGTTTTCAAGTTCTCGAATGTTGCCGGGCCAATTGTAAGAAAGTAAGAGTCTTGTAGCCTCTGATGAAAACTTTTTAAGAGGAATTTTGTGTTTAGCACTACATTTTTTCAAGAAGTGATGTATAAGCAGTGGTATGTCTCCTTTTCTTTCGCGGAGAGGAGGGATTTGAACAGGGATAACATTTATACGGTAATAAAGGTCCTCTCTGAATTCACCTTGTTGAACCAATTGTTCGAGGTCCTTGTTTGTAGCAGTGAGGAGGCGGACATCTATAGGGATAGAGCGTGTAGAGCCAACAGGAGTAATTTCGTGTTGTTCAAGGACGCGGAGGAGTCCCACCTGAATTTTCTGTGAAGCAGTAGAGATTTCATCTAAGAAAAGAGTTCCCTGATGAGCTGTTTTGAATAAACCATCTTTATCGCGGGTGGCTCCGGTAAAAGAGCCCTTTACATATCCGAAGAGTTCAGATTCAAGCAGGGTTTCTGGGAGAGCACCGCAATTTATAGGTATAAAAGAGTTTTCAGCTCTTTTGGAAAGGCGATGGATTTCGCGAGCTACAAGCTCTTTGCCAGTGCCTGACTCTCCCTGAATAATGATAGTTGAATCAGTTAAAGCAACTTTGCGGACAAGGTCCAGGACATTTTGGAATGCTTTAGATGAGCCGATAAGTTTTTCGGTTATTTTCAAGGAAGTTATTTCATTCTGGAGTTTTATATTTTCTTGTTTCAGGAGATGAGTTTCAATAGCGCGGCGGATGACCAATCTAATTTCTTCAAGTTTGAAAGGTTTAGTAACGTAATCAAAAGCCCCCCTTCGCATAGCTTCAACAGCAGATTCAAAGGAGGCATAAGCAGTAATAAGAATAACAATAGTAGCAGGGTCAAGCTTTTTTATCTGTGACAGAAGGGAAAGTCCATCAAGTTCTGGCATACGGAGGTCAAGTAATATAATTTCAGGCATCCAATCTTGTAAGATTTTCACAACTTTAGTTGGGTCCTGAGAGGTATAGACCTTATGACCTTCTTTATTAAGCATAACTTGAAGGAAGTCACAAACTCCCTTTTCATCGTCTACAACAAGGATACGAGACATAATTATAGTTTACAGATTACAGATTAAAAGGTAACTCATAGTAACTCATTGAAAGTCTTTATCCTTCTGAGTTTTATATGGGAGATGGATTATAAAGCAACTTCCCTTTCCAAGTTTGCTTTTAACTTCTACCCTGCCTTTATGTGATTCAACGATTTTTGAGACAATTGATAGACCGAGTCCCGTCCCACCTTTTCTTGTAGTGTAGAAAGGCGTAAAGACTTGTTGTAGTTCATGGTCAGGGATTCCCGGGCCTGAGTCCTGAAAAATAATAACTGCTTCGTCTGAATTGGTGGTCATCTGTTCTTCAAAGATCGAATATTTATGGGAAGGTGAAATTATTTCAAGGATAAGTTTTTGAATGGAGTATCCCTTATTTTTTGAAGAATTCATTGATTGGAGAGCATTAATTATAAGATTTGAAAAAACAGTTTTTATTTGTTCCCTGTCAACTGTGAGTTGCAAATTTTTTGGAGTCTTTTGATTTTGAATAAACTCTATTGGGATTTTATCAATGTTTGCGAGTTCAATTGATTCGTTTATAATTTCACCGATTTCAACAGACTCAAGGTTTAAAGGAGTAGGTTTGGTGAAAGAAAGGAAGTTTGTAACTATCGTATTTAGCCGTTCGGATTGAGATATAATATTGTTTATAAGTTTTTCTCTTTGTGTTTTTGAAACACCTTCTTTGATGAGTTCAGAGGAACCTTGAAGAGCAGCTACAGGATTTCTTATTTCATGAGCAAGGTCACCAGAGAAACTACCAATAGTTGCCAATCTTTCTGTGATTTTAGAGTCTGTGAGGTCTTGGAATATAAGGACTATTCCTCTTTGTTCTCCGCGTGTATTTTGTAGCCAGGAAGTATTGACTCCAATAACTTTGGAGCCGATGTTAATTTCCTGGAATCCCTTTTTGAAATTATCATTCAAGAGTTTTGCGAATTCGTCAGGTAGTTCTTTAATATTTTTATGTATAGGAGTTTTCAGGATTTGTTCAGCGGATTCATTTTTATAGAGTAAGTTGCCGAGATGGTCAATAACAATTATTCCGGAATTTATTGATTGAAGTATAGTGCTTGTATCCAGTTTAACCTGTTCAACCTCTTTTCCTTTTCGGCGAAGTTGTTCAGCCAGGTAACCTGATGTAACTGCAACGAGATAAAAGAAAGTAGCCTGGAGATAAAGCCGCATATAAAGTGTGTAAGGATCGAGTTCTTGAGATAAAGGGAAAATCATAGGAATAATTTTATGGTATTCCAAAAGAAGGAGCGTGGCATAAGGCAAAATGGAAAATGTAGCAATAAATACTCCTCCCCTAAGAAAGAAGAAGATACTTCCGAC
>JAGMCN010000122.1 GCA_023129235.1 Caldifarciminota bacterium
TTATCAAATGGTAATAGAAAGAGGTAATAACCCTGACCTCAAAGCTAAATCCGAGCAAGCATTAAAAAGATAACCTCTCCCTTTGCATCGCACGAAACTTCCCTTGACAGAGAAAAGTCCTGTGATATTATTTGGATATGAAAAAATGGATTGGGACTGATGAGTCAGGAAAGGGAGACTATTTCAGCGGACTCGTAGTAGCTGGAGTTATGGTTGATGAGTCCACTGTCTCAAAACTCAAGGAACTTGGAGTTAAGGATTCAAAAAGGTTGTCGGATTCCAGAGTTGAAGTATTAAGTGATTCAATCAAGGAGATATGTCCTAATTCTGTGGTCTCAATAGGTCCAGAGAGATATAATGAGCTTTATTCCAGATTGCGTAATCTAAATCGCATACTTGGTTGGGCACACGCTCGAGTGATTGAGAATTTAGTCACTCAGACAAGCTGTGAGCTTGTTATAGCAGATAAGTTTGGAAATAAGAGATATATTGAGAAAGCTTTGATGGAAAAGGGCAAGCAAATAAGACTTGAGCAAAGAGAAAAAGCCGAATCTGACCCTGCAGTTGCAGCCGCTTCAATACTCGCAAGAGATGGCTTTCTCAAAGAACTCAAAAAGACAGGAGATAAAATTGGAACAGTGTTGCCAAAAGGTGCAGGAATAGAAGTAGAAGAAAAGGCACAAGATTTAGTAAAAAAACATGGAGAAGGTATTCTCGGTTCAATTGCAAAAGTTCATTTCAAGACAACTCAAAAGCTAAAAGCGAATTACTCTTCTCCACAGGATTCTGCGAATTGGGAAGAAGCGGAGAGGTTAGATAGAATATGGGCTCCCTGGAGGACAAAGTATATTTTTTCTCCACCTGCTGAAGAATGTATATTTTGCTCTGCGGTAAATAAGAAGGATGAGGAAGCTTTTATATTGTATCGTGGAGAGAAGGCATTTGTGATTATGAACATTTTTCCTTATAATAACGGGCATTTGATGGTCGCACCATACAGGCATACAGCTAATATTGAAGAGCTTACACGAGAAGAAGTGGATTCACTTTTTAAGCTTGTGCAAAAGTCAGTAAAGGTTTTAAAGGCAAAAATGAGACCTCAGGGATTTAATATAGGAATGAACCTTGGAAAAGTAGCCGGTGCAGGAGTAGAAGGACATCTTCATATACATATAGTCCCACGATGGAATGGAGATACAAACTTTATGCCAGTGGTTTCAGAAACAAAAGTAATCTCCCAGTCTCTTGAAGAAGCATATAAGCTGTTAAAGGAGGTATTTGAAAATGAATAATCCATTGAAAAGATTTAATAAGTTATTTGAGATTAAAGAATCACCTGAAAAAGAACAAATCCATTTTGTACAGAGAATTAATCAAACTATTTTTAACTATATCCAAGATGAATATAAAAAACTTTTTAGAGATGATTTGAGAACTAAATATGAAGAAATTTTTAGAGATATTTGTTATTACTTAGGTGAAAATGCAGACGACCGAATTTCAAAGTTTAATCAAGTCTCTAATAGAGGATGTCCACACCTCCGAAGTTTAACCAACGATGATTTCTTGCAAACTTTAAAAGTCTTAGTGCTTTTGTATGACTACTTTTGGGAAGATAAGTTGAAAGATAAAAATCAACGGCGTCAAATATCCATTGAGATTGAACTTGCTTTTTCCAGTGCTACTATGGACCTTGGAGTGACATGGAAAGATGGAATGTTTCATCCAAGTGGTGCAAAGATTTTAGATGAAAAGCTAATAGAAGACCCATTTGATTGGCTGGATGAATTCCCAGATGAAAAGAAAGACTTTAAGAATGCACTGTCTCATTATACTAAAAAGAGCTACGGTGATGTTATAAGTAATTGTTATTTAGTGGTAGAAGGTTTAGTTAGGAAAATTCTTAATAACAAGAAAACTTTAGATAACAATAAAGAAGAGTTATTTGGAAAACTGGAAGTATCTCAATCGTGGAAAAGTTTATTGCTTAACTACATAAACTACGCAAATGAATTTAAAAGACATGCATCAAACGATAGACATTCTATAAATACACAAGAAGTAGAGGCATTTTTATATCTTACTGGATTATTGGTACGCTTAATCATTCAGAACAAAAGAGAAAATTAATGTCAGGGGTGAAATGAACTGGAAGTCGTGTCCTTACAAAGAACATCCGAGGAGAACTGCGTTTCTTGTGATTTTCTTGATAGTGATGTGGGTAGGAATGTATTTCTCTTTTGGGCTTATGTGGATGATTATTGCACTGATTTTACTTGGGGGAGGACTACTTTCATATTGGCTACCAACTTATTATTTCTTGGATGAGGAAGGCATAAAGATAAAAGGAATCGTATTAGAGAAAATAAAAAAATGGGAAGAGTTCAAGTCATATTATGAGGATAAAAATGGAGTATTCTTATCTCCATTTGCCAAGCCAACTCGGCTTGAGAATTATAGAGGAATCTATATAAGGTTCAATAATAACGCTGAAGAAGTAATAGATTTCATATCTACCAAAATCAAGAAAACAAAAGAGAATTGATATCTTTAAGATAAGATGGATTACATAAAAGAGACTTTGAAGCTTGCAAAAAAAGGACTTGGAAGGACTTCACCGAATCCAATGGTTGGGGCTGTTATAGTGAAAAACGAGAAGATTGTTGGTAAGGGGTATCATAAAAGAAAGGGTGAGCCACACGCTGAAATCATTGCCTTAAAAGAAGCTGGAGCAATTTTTAGCAAAGGAGCTACTCTTTATGTAAATCTTGAGCCGTGTTGCCACTTTGGAACTACTCCTCCCTGTACGCAAGCAATAATCAGTGCAGGAATTAAAGAAGTTCATATAGGAATTGAAGACCCTTCTCCCTGGGTTAATGGCAAAGGAATAAAAGAGCTTAAGAAAGCTGGAATTGAAATAATACTTGGAGAATGCGAACAAGAGGCGAATGAATTAAACGAAGCTTATTTCAAATGGGTGAAAACTGGCATACCGTTTGTCAATCTAAAAGCGGCTATAACTCTGGATGGGAAAATTGCTGATTCAAAGGTTCAAGAGTTTAAGGGTTCAAATAAAGGTTCTCGTTGGATAACAAATGAGCGTTCAAGGAAATTTGTTCATAGGTTGCGTAGTCAGGTGGATGCAGTTATAGTTGGCGTAGGAACTGTAATTGCAGATGATCCGGAACTCACGGTAAGATGGGGGAGAGGTAGAAATCCACTCTGTGGTGAAGGTCGTGGTGAACCAAAGCGGATTATACTTGATTCACATTTAAGGATTCCGAGAGATGCAAAAGTTCTGGGTGATGGATGTATAATTGCATCCATTAAAAAGCCGACAGCCAACAGTCAACAGTTGACGGTCTGGCAGATTAAAAAAGATGCTAACGGAAGAGTAGATATTTTGGAAGTCTTGAAGCGTGCAGGAAAAGAAAATATCCAGAGCATCTTAATAGAAGGGGGAAGAGAAGTATTTACAGAAAGCTTATCCAGAGGGATTGTTGATAAGGTTTACTTCTTTATTGCTCCGAAGCTTCTTGGCTCTGGAGTCCCAGTTATAGGAGATTTAGGGATTGAGAAATTAGAAAGTGCACTCTCTTTGACTTCTGTGAAGTTCAGGAAATTTGGAGAAGATGTGCTTATCGAAGGGAATATACAATAAAGAGAAATTTACCACAAAGTTCACAAAGTCCAGAGGATTTGATAAATCAAATCCCTACATTTTGCAAAAGATGGAATTGCAGAGGACTAATTTAAGTTAATCCAATTGCTTTTCGAACTGCTTTCTCGAGTTCAGCACTGATATCTGGATGCTCAATCAAGAAGTTTGATGCATTATCTTTGCCCTGACCAATCTTCTCTCCCTTGTATGAGAACCAGGTTCCGCTCTTTTCAACAAGGTTATGCTGGGCGCCAATATCAAGAAGCTCACCTTCTTTTGAGATTCCTTTTCCGTAGATAATATCGAACTCAGCGTCTCTAAATGGTGGAGCAAGCTTGTTCTTTACAACCCTGACTTTTAGGTGACTCCCTATAGGTTGCTCTCCTTTTTTGATAATGCTGGCACTTCTGATATTTAATCTCATAGTAGTGTGAAACTTTAATGCAAGGCCTCCCGGAGTGGTCATTGGGTTGCCAAAGAATATCCCTATTTTGTATCTTATCTGATTCATAAAGACAATACATACTTTAGTCTTTGATACCGCTCCTGTGAGTTTCCTAAGAGCTTGAGACATAAGTCTTGCCTGGAGTCCCATATGAGAATCTCCCATTTCGCCTTCAACTTCAGCTCTTGGGACGAGTGCGGCGACAGAATCAATAACGATAGCATCAACAGCTCCACTTCTTGTAAGGGTTTCGGTAATCTCAAGTGCCTCTTCGCCTGTATCCGGTTGTGATATTAAAAGGTTATCAGTATCTACACCTAACTTTTTAGCATAAGCAGGGTCAAGTGCGTGTTCTACATCAATAAATGCAGCGACTCCTCCTTTTTTCTGGGCTTCTGCTAAAATATGCAATCCAAGTGTAGTTTTCCCTGACGCCTCCGCACCGAATATTTCTGTAATTCTGCCACGAGGCACACCACCTATTCCCAGTGCAAGGTCTAATGCGATGGAGCCAGTAGAGATTACATCCTTAAATGTCTGGACTTCTTTTTGACCGAGTCTCATTACAGCACCCTTGCCAAATGTCTTTTCTATTTGTTTAAGAGCTTCATTTATAGCATGTTCTCTTGCCTCTTCCATCTATCCTCCTTTCTCCTTTTTAGTAATCGGATTAAACGGATTTAACTGAATCTGCTTTATCCGCTAAATCCGCTTGCTTATCTTAACCAGTTGCTATTTATTTCAATAGTACGAGTTTCTTTGTGGCTCTGAAATCCTGGGCTATCATTCGGATAAAGTAAATTCCTTGAGATAGTTTAGTTCCATGGTCTGATTTCCCATTCCATTTCAGATTATAGAATCCTGCTTTCTGCTCACCTGACACAAGTGTTCTAACTGTTCTTCCAGTCACATCATATACTTTGATGCTCACTTTAGCAGGTCTTGGGACTCCATATCTGACTGTGATTTCACTTTTTGCTACAGGATTTGGATATGGGTGTGAAAGACTGAATACTCTGGGAATAGGTGGAGTATCAGGCTCTTGTGTTCCAGCTTCTACTCTCTTGGAGTATGTATAAAAACCAGCTTGCTCAATATAATCAGTATCCTCAGATTGCCCTGTTACTGATTGCCCAGCCGCACTTTTCAAGATATAGTGCTCCGAACTTGAGCTACCACCTGCATTTGAGAATGTGCTCTTTGTCATCACATAATTGGCACAAACTCCAGAGCTTGCAAAAAAGAGTGAGATTAAAATCCCATACTTCATTTTACACCTCCTGAAAATTATCATAATTACCTTTCTAAATATTCAATTACAAGGGTCATATTCCTTATATGCGGAATTCCTGTACCCCCCATGCCATCATCCTGTGCTTTTAAGTATAACTTTATAGAATAACTAGATTCTGCAGTAAAACAACAAGGACAGGGAAAGTGTGGAGAAACATAAATGGTAGAAGAAGTACCATACAGATACCCAGGAATAGAGTCTTCTCTCCATCTACAATAGCTTTGCCAAAAAACATAATCTCCCATATTTGGTGCATTAACAATCATACCTAAAGATCCACCAGTAATACCATCTCCACTCCTTTTCATATCACATAATATTGTCAATTTTGTAATCACAGTAGAGTCGGTTGGTGGAGTAAAATTGAAAGTTTTAACTTCTGTCCAGGCCAGATTACTCGTTGTATATTCTGTGGCATCACTTTGTATATTTAATTTCATCCCTCCTGCCACACCTCCTGCCACATAGTCAGCTGTATCAGCGTGGTTTGCTTGTGCTACTTCGCCATCTACATTAGCCCCTGTTATATAATCAGCGGTATCCGCATATACTGCATTATTGGCATTCTCCGACCTTATTGCATATCCTACTGAGACCAACTTTTTCCTCGGAGAAAGGGTGTCAGTCATAACTTGTATCTCAAGCCATAATGGGTCGCCAGTAAATTTATCAGACGGGATAGGAGTTACGCTTCCAAGCAGTACATTAAATATCCCCTTATCCACAGGAATAGCAATATGTGATTCATTCCAGATAGGGCTTCCACCAGTAGATGTAGTGTATAGTCTGAAAATCATCCCCAGCACATCTGTAATTCCCGTTGTATCAGTTGTATCTCCAAGCCATCCTTGATAGTTAATCTCAGTTGGGACACTACCATTCTTGGCTTTAACGGTATTTGCTGGTTTTACAACTGACTTTGCTTGTCCATAGGATTCTGCGAACAATTTACAGGATGTGGATACACCCCAAATTAAAACAGCACTTAATAAATATTTCATCGCTCCTTCTTTTGTAGGAATATTTTTCTATTTCCTACACTCTTTCCAAATTGGAAGGATAAACTGTTAAATCTCAGTAATTGAAATCCAAGCATTAACCAATTACCATTTTTTCTCCCTTCTATCATATTTTACCTTCTTTCAATGCAATCTCTAACATTCATATAGTTGATGTCAAGAAAAAAATGAGCTTGACACTTACAAAAAATCATGGTAGTTTTACTATAAGTGTTTAGAGTATAGACGCAGGTAAAATATGAGAAAGCTTCTAATAATCTTAATTGTTATTTTTGCAGTCAGCATAGGATTTCATATTCACAGGAGGCACTCAACTGATTTCTTTTGTGTAGATGGAAAGACAGAAACGGATACTCGCTGGAGATTCAGTGAAGAGCGATATGAATTACTTGAAGATGGATTTAGAGTTGAGAGAGGCAATTTTTTGTGCTACACGGAAGAGGTTTTTGAAGGTGGTTATTATATTCATAAGCTCAGGATTATGGGATTTCCTGTAAAATATCGCAAAGTTGATTTCGCTCGTGATTATTGCTGGGGTTTTCCCGGCATACCCGGTGTAGATTGGTTTAAGGGTTGGTCCCCTAAAGGGAGAAGAAGATTCGAGGAATGCCTTCCAAGAGTTGAGCTTTATAGAAAACGCTTAAAATAGAGGAATTAGACATAAATATCTACTAAATATTCTATAAGCTCTTGTTTCTTATTTGCCAATTCTTGCTCTACCACAGCGCGGGTTAGTTTTTGAATAAACTCATTCTGCTTCTCTATAGAACTTATATATATATCAAATGTATCTATAGAAGAAATTTCCATTTTATCCCTCTATTATAATTATCTGCACAATTTGCTGAAAACTTTAGCTTTTTTTCTTGAAAAATTTAGTATAAGTGTTTAATTATAACAAAATGAAACTTATAGATGTGCATTCTCATTTGCAGGACTCTGAATTTAATGAGGATAGAGAAAAAGTTATTGAAGATGCAAAATCAAATAGTGTTTCAAAAATCATAGTATCAACTCTTGACCTACAAGATGCTTGCGGGACATTAGAGATGTTTAAAGCCCATAAATCTGTTCATATCACTATAGGCTGTAATCCTTGCATACTTGATGAAAATGAAGTTGAGAAAATCCAAGAATTAGCGAGAAATAAAAGAAAAGAAATTGTAGGAATAGGAGAAGTGGGTCTGGATTATTATTATATTCAGGGGAAACAAAGTAAGAAACAGATAAAGATTTTTAAATCCTGGATTAGCATCGCAAAAGAAATGGATGTGCCATTAGTAGTTCATTCAAGAAGTGCAGGAAAATATGCTATTGAAATATTGCTTGAAGAGAGATATCATAATGTATTAATGCATGCTTATGATGGCAAAGTAGGTTGGGCATTAAAAGGAGCGGAGAATGGGTTTTATTTCTCTATTCCTCCTTCTGTCGTACATTCAATCCAGAAACAAAAAATCGCAAGAGCACTTAATCTTGACAATCTTATGTTAGAGTCAGATTCCCCTGTTCTTGGTCCCTGGAGAGGCAAGAGGAATGAGCCGTCAAACTTAATATATACTCTCAAGAAATTGTCCGAAATCAAGAGAATTCCTGAGGAGGAAATAGCAAGAATAACATCACAGAACGCAGTTAATCTCTTCAAAATAAATTAGAAGTATCCAATAGTGGGTGGAGAATAGGGGTGAGGTGACCTTGTCCCTACAAATCATTACAGTTTCTGCCTGGTGTTATTGCTTCCGCCTTTAAAAGTGGTGCAAGGAAAGGTCTATAATGAATTTCATTCAGTCTTTTATCTGCTCTCTTTCTTTTTCTTTCTGCGAATGCCTCGATTAGCGACAGGGTTTTTGATTTTTCAACACTAATCAACTGGGAGTTCCCCTTTTTGTTTTCAATGTAGTCTTTGTGTAATGCTTCAGTATATATCCTCTGCCCTGTAACGGTTCTTGTCAAAACTGTAGTATATCCATCTGGAGAACCGAGTCCACCAACGGAAATATCAGCATAATCATTAGCAAAATCTTTACAGGCCAAGCAAGCTGGTCTTGCTATCTCTTCTATCTCTTCTAAGGGAATATGTACGGTCCTCTCAGAATCCATTGTAATAATAAAATCCTCCTTAACATTTAATTTCACAATGCCTTTTAAATTTATCCGATGTTTTCTGGCAAACTTTCTCTTCATCAGGTCGTCAAGAGCAAAGCTCTGCATACAAAATAAACCAATAGTAAATATAATTACATCGGAAGGTAAGATTCTCAATACTTGCATTTTTTTGATGGCTTGAATCTGACAGGGAGTTCCTACTACAGCTAATCTGAGAGGAGTTTTTGGAGCAAGTTCTCTAATGATTGGAATCGTAGGAACGAATGTTGTATATTCAGCACCCATTTTTTCAAGGTGATTAGCTTCTGAGAATTGAGAGCCAGCAGCTTGAATAAGTTCATCATGGGAAGTGGCTATTATTGACTTCCGGCTAAATAAACCTGTTTTTTTAGAAACAACCGCTCCATCAATAAGGTTGTTTTCCAACATATATGAAAGAAGTGATGTTACCACACCGCCATCAGTTGCAACTTTCAAAATGTTCTTATCGGTTGCTCTGGCTGAAAAAATATCCTGGTAAAGTCCTATTGGGGCTTTCCATCCAAATTCATCTTCTACTTCTTCCTTAAGGATATGAGTTTGGGGGCATATAAGGTAACATATTCCGCACTCCAGGCATTTTTCTTTGTCTGCATATCTTGGAAAGCCATCTTCTCCTATTTCTAACGCCCCGATTCTATCTGCCGAACAGAACGACACACATCCCCCGCATCTGTTACAAAGCCCTTTTTCTATCACTTTTTGCTTCAAGTTATCAAAGCTTATCTTCTCTTTTAATTTCATATTGCACCTCCTATAATATTGCAAAATTGTTTTTCCTACGATAACATATCTATCTTCTCTTTCCTAATAATTTAACAATTTCTAAAAATTAATTAGGTGCCTACCTCTCCGTATTCTACATATTTATTGTGTTCATTGAGTATCTGATTGTCAATGTAGCACACAAAGTCATTCTCTTTTGTTTTCTCCAATAATTTTCTGATATTTTCTCTTGCATAGTCTGATAACCTGATAGGCAAATTCATCAAATCCTTGCTGAGTTCTCTTTCAATTCTCCATATTGTTGGTTCTTTACCATTGAGAAGAATTGCAGAATAACAGTCAGTAGTCTCTCTGATTTTGACAATAATAACTCGTGTATCGCCTTTTAGCTTCTCTTTTTCTTTATCAGCTTTTATCTCAGCGAAGATACGCAATTGAGGAGGTAAGTCCAGCACTTCTGAAAAGGTAACTAAATCTGCTCTGTATGTATGTGAAAAGTTCTCCATTTATAGTCAGAAATTAAGAAATTTTTCCATTCCTATCATTTTTCCCATTTCCTATTTTCCATTTTCTCATTTTTTATACAAGTGCTGCATTCATCATTGCAAGTGTTTGCTGGGATTTAAATCCAAGTTGTTGCATTGCTCCTGATGGACAAGCACTAACACAACTCCCACAACCTTTACATAACGCTTTGTTGACTTCAGAAACTCTCTTGCCATCCTTTATAACGATTTCTGGAGCACCATAAGAACAAAGAGATTCACATATTCCACAACCTGAACAAATATCCTCATTCACACTCGCAATAATAGCTTCTGCCTCATATTTGTCTTTTGAAATAATAGTACACGCTCTTGCTGAGGCAGCTTTAGCTTGAGAAATACTCTCATCAATAGTTTTTGGTGAATGAGCAAGACCTGCCAGAAAAACACCTTCTGTAGCAAAATCAACAGGCCTTAACTTGACATGCGCCTCTAAGAAAAACCCATCTTCATTTAGAGGAACTTTTAGCATTTGGGATATATCAAACGCATCTTTTCGAGGAACTATTGCAGGTGAAAGCACAACGAGGTCTGGCTCTATTATAAGATGAGCTCCTAAAATGAAGTCTTGAACTTTTACTCTTAAACCATTTCCATTTTTTTTCACAATAGGCTTTTCTTCTTTTTCATATCTAATGAAGAGTATCCCATTATCTCGTGCCTTCTGATAATATTCTTCAAGAAATCCATAAGTTCTCACATCTCTGTATAATATGTATATACTTAATTCAGGGTCAGGATTAAGTTCTCTCAATTTGAGTGCATTTTTAATAGCTTCCTGGCAACATACTCTTGAACAATATGGATGTTCATCATCTCTTGAGCCAACACATTGAATCATAACAATAGATTTCAGTTTTAGAATATCAGATTTTGGCTTTTTGCCTTTTATTGCAAGAATCTTTTCAGCTTCTACAAGCCTTTTTTCAAGCTCAAGCTGGCAGATTACTCTTTCATCTTCTCCAGCTAAATATTCTTTTGGCTTTGACTCCTCTGCACCAGTTGCTACAATTATAATCCCATGCTCTATCTCGGTGTTAGATGATAACCGTGTTTTGTAGTTTCCAATATAGCCCTCAACATTCTCAATATTTGCTCCTTTATATACTTTGACTTTTGGATGGTTTTCTACTTTCTCAATCAGTGAATTTAGATACTCCTGCACATCCTCTCCCTGTGCGGTATAGTAAAGATTTCTCAGGTTTCCACCGAGTTCTTTTTCTCGTTCAACAAGTGTAACTTCATATCCTTGTTCAGCGACAGAGAGAGCAGAAACCATTCCTGCAAGCCCTCCCCCAATCACTAACCCCTTTTGAATTACATCAAGTTGGATTGTAGGAAGAGGCTCTAATAGTCTTGCCTTTGCAACAGCCATTTTGACGAGAGTCTTTGCCTTCTTTGTAGCTTTGTCTGGCTCATCCCTGTGAACCCAGCTACATTGGTCTCTGATATTTGCCATCTCAAAAAGGCGAGGATTAAGCCCTGCCTCCCTCAAAGTCTCCTGAAACAATGGCTCATGAGTTCTTGGGCTACAAGATGCAACTACTACACGATTTAAATTGTGTTCTTTTATTACTTGCTTTATCTTTTGCTGTGTATCTTGTGCACAGGTAAAGATATTTTCTTCCGTATAAACCACATCAGGCAATGTTTTTGCATATTCAACCACGGAAGGAACATCTACAACACCAGCAATGTTTATTCCGCAACGGCACACGAATACACCAATCTTTGGGAGTTCACTACGGACATCACGTTCCGGTGGATACTTCTTTTCAACAACCTTTGTCCCCCGAACATCAGAAAGAAGTTCAGATACAGAAGCTACTGCTCCGCTTGCCTGCATAACTGTCTCTGGAATATCTTTTGGACTTGATGCTGCTCCACAGGCAAATATTCCGTCCTGAGTAGTCTGGACAGGTAAAAACTCAGGAGTTTTCAAGTAATTATATTTATTCAACCTAACTTTAAGTTTATCCGAGAGAGACAAAATTTCCGAAGGTGGCTTAAAACCAACAGCTAAAATCACCATATCAAACTCACTACAGTTGACAGCGTCGTCGGTATAATAGACTTTTAGATTTCCAGAGTCCTCGACCTCTTCAATTTTATCCACCTTTGACCTGATAAATTTAACCCCATATTCACTTTGTGCTCTTTCGTAATACTTATCAAAATCTTTTCCATATGCCCTAATATCCATATAAAATATAGTAGATTCAATATCTTTCACATGCTCTTTTGCGATAACTGCTTCTTTTATTGAATACATACAACAAACTCCTGAGCAATAAGGAGCATTTACGTCAGGGCTATTATCTCTTGAGCCAACACACTGAATGAAAGCAATCCTTTTAGGAGTAGCCCCATCTGATGGTCGTAATATATGTCCTTGATGAGGCCCTGAGGGAGATAAAATTCTTTCTAACTCAATTGATGTGAGTACATTAGGATATTTTTTATATCCAAGAGCAGTCTTAATAGCAGGGTCAAATGTCTCATATCCAGGTGCAACAATAATAGCTCCTACATCAAGTTCAACAATTTCATCTTCTTGCTCGTATTTAATCGCTCCAGCTGGGCAGAAGTTTTCACATATTTTGCAAGCACCTGCAAGAAAATGGACGCAACTGTCTCTGTCAATAACAGGGACATTAGGCACGGCTTGTGGATACGGAATGTAGATAGCTGGTCTTGGTTTCAAACCTCTATCAAACTCAGATGGAATAGGAATTGGCTTATTTTCCGTTATTTCCTCTAATTTAATTGCTCCAGTTGGGCACACAAATGCACATGCTCCACAAGTTCTACAGAATTCCGAAGCCACATGATAAGGAGTATCAATCTTCATATTAATTCCTCTGTCAACAAACTGGATAGCACCAACTCCCATTTGCTCACATATTCGGACACATAATCCACAGAGGATACAATTATCTTTCTCTAACTTAAACCTTGGTTTTTCAATCCCATATTCTCTGGCTAAATCTTGGATTTTTTTCACATCAGGACATCTGGCAAGAAGTAACTCAAGTGTCATTTTTCGGGATTTTATGACTCTCTCAGATTTGGTCTTGACCTCTATCCCATCCCAGACAGGATAATTGCAGGCAGTTACTAATTTGCTCCATTTGCCAGAGAGAGCCTCTACTACACAAATCCGACAAGCACCAAAAGACTCAAGTGCCTCGTGATAACAAAGAGTAGGAATGTCAATATTGTTCTCTTTTGCAACATCAAGTACTGTCATTCCTTCTTTTGTCTGGACC
>JAGMCN010000123.1 GCA_023129235.1 Caldifarciminota bacterium
GAGCTATCAAAAATTGCAACAGGAAATACGCTTTATTTGCTTGATGAGCCGACAACAGGACTCCACTTTGAAGATGTAAAGCTTCTTCTTGCTGTTCTAAATCGGCTCGTGGATAAAGGGAATACAGTTTTAGTAATAGAGCATAATCCAGAAGTCATAAAGTGTGCAGACTGGGTGATAGATTTGGGTCCTGATGGTGGAGATAAAGGCGGAAAGATAGTAGCCGAGGGTCCACCTGAAGTAATAGCCAAATGCAAGCGTTCCCATACAGGCAAAGTTTTATCGCAGATTCTGTAAGCGGTTCCTCTTTTCTTTTCACCACAGAGAGCACAGAGACACAAAGAAAAGAAAATATTTTTCTCCATTTCTCCTAAAAACTTTGTGAGCTTTGTGCCTTGGTGTCTTTGTGGTTTATTCTTTCGTGTAATTCGTGGTTAATTCTTAATCCTGTTCTTCTGCGTTAATCTGTGTGCTGTTTTAATTTTATCTCTTAATTTCTCTTCCAATCCCTGTTAATTTAAAAAAGTTCTTCTCTTCAAGTCTCAAGTGTTCAGACTTAGGTCTCAATCGTTCATCCTTGAGTCTCAAGTATTGAGTCCCGAGTCTCAACAGTTCATCCTTCGGATTCAAATGTTCAGGGATGTCCCTATCTTTCATACTGAACTCTCTAACTCTACAACTTATAACTCTATCACTCATTCATTCCTCTCAATGAGAAGGTCTTCCTCCTAAGTGGTATCCCCAAACAGCACCACAAATAGGAAATGTGACACTTACTAAACTTATAGGAACGGGCCCTGCTAAAGCCATAAATCCAACACCTGCTACAATTCCCACTGCTGTTCCCAACAAAGACTCCCAATACGAGCCTTTACATCCGACGATCACGTCGCCTGTGATTGCAACGCCTGTAGGAACTCCAAAAAGAACACCAAGTGGAAGTCCAACGACAATTGCTCCCATGAACCTCCCCGACAGTCCTCCTCCTACATAAAAACCAGCCAATCCTCCCACGAATCCTCCTACAACGCCACCCACTCCTTCCAGAATATAGTCTCCTGGAGTCGGCTGATAAAGAATTGTGTTCTTTATAGTTCTCGTATCTAAATTTTCACCATAATTAATTGAAATTACTTCACTTCTATCGATTGAGTAAAAAGACCTGTCATAAGTCTCAATATTTACAAAGCGTTCATCTGTAGTATCTTTGATTGTTCCCCCTAAAATTCTACCATCTTTTAATTCAATAGTATCTGCCCAAATCATAGAGGCAACACAAAGCAACAAAGCAATACACCACTTTTTCATCTTACTTACCTCCCTTCTCGCAAAAATACAGCGGTTTTCAAGAAAGTCAAGGAGAAAAAGAGTTGAACCACGAATTGCACGAGAGCTATGAAACTTCCGTGGTTAAACTATTTTCCTTGACAATAGAGCAGTTTCATTTAATTTTTAACTCAAAAGGAGGTAAAATGAAAAAGTTTTTAGTTGCTTATTTACTTACTACTTGCTACTTGCTACTCACAAGTGGATGTGGGGCTAAGTTAGGTGTGCCAATTGCTTTGATTGAGGAAGCTACACCTGAGAAATATGAGGATGTGAACGGAGTTATATTATTTGACTCAACACAGGTAAAGATAGAGGAAGATGGAACCACAGTTTATAGAGAGCACAAACTTGTGAAAATTCTCTCGACTTATGGGAAGAAGAAGTTTGGAGAAGTAACTTTACCTTACTCGGCAAACATAAGCAAACTTGAGATAAATCTTGCTCGTGTAATTAGCCCGGAAGGTAAGGTAATTGAAGTTCCAGAGGAAAATATAAAGGATGTTCCATTTGTTCCTATGGGAGGAATGGGAGGAAAGATGTTTTTACCGGATGTGCGGATGAAAAAGATAATCTTCCCAGAAATCGAGATTGGGAGTTCAATTGAGTATGTTACGACTCTTAAGCTTTCGAAGTCTTTTATACCGGGTAGATTTGCTGATATGAGGATATTTGAGGATGATGAGCCAATTCGGGAGATGACATATACTCTGGAGTTTCCCAAAAATATGGAGATGAAATATGTAGTGAAAAATGGAAAATTAGCTTTCTCTGGGGAAGAAAAAGAGGGACGAGCAGTTTATAAATGGGAAGCACGAAATGTGCCTCGTATAATTAAAGAACCTTTGATGCCTTCGATTATGGAGGTAGCAACTATGCTTGTAATTTCCAATATCCCAAGCTGGCAAGAGGTGTCAAGATGGTATTGGGAGGTTTCTGAACCTTCAGTTGTAGCGGACAGTGCAATAAAAAGTAAAGTGGCTGAGATTACAGATACTCTGGAAACTCAGGAGGAAAAGATAAGAGCTATTTTTGATTGGATTTCTATGGAGGTGCGGTATTTACAGACAGAAGCCATAAGTAAAGATAAGGGGTTTAATCCGAGACCTGCATCTCTGACTTTTGAACGGAAGTGGGGAGTTTGTAGAGATAAAGCAGCTCTATTTGTAGCTATGGCAAAAGAAATAGGGGTGAAAGCAAATATAGTGCTTATAGATGTATCATATCATACGCCGAGTGAGATTCCAAATCCTCTTTTTGAACACGCAATCGTTGGCATTAAAAAACAGGACGGCTCATATTATTATCTTGACCCTACTATGGAATATACAAGAGATTACTTTCCAGTAGTAGAACAGAACCGTGACCTTCTTGTGTGTACTGAACAAGGAGATAGCTTGAGGTTTGTGGAATACGAGAATCCAGAAGGCAACTGGCTTTTAATGAAAAATACTGGAAAACTGAATGCTAATGGAGACTTTGAAGGCAGACTTACTATGCAAGGTGAGGGGCTTATGGATATGGCACTCCGTTCGTTTAGATATATTCCTCCCGAGCAACGCAAACAATTATTTGAGCAAATGGTGAAAGGATTTTCCCCAGAGGCAACCCTTGATACTTTTGAGATAGGAGACCCGGCGGATTTGTCTAATCCATTTGCAATAGAGCTTCAGTATCGTGCTCCGGAATATGCAATCAAAAAAGGTTCTGAGCTACATTTGGCTTCAAGTGGAGGGGCAAGTTCTTTCTCGCTCGGAGCAGGAATGGCAGGAGGAGGAATGCCCTGGGGACTTGAAGAAAGAAAATATCCTCTCTACTTTCAATTTCCTATGATAACTCGCTCAGTTACTACAGTTGCTTTGCCTAAGGGGTATAAAGTGAAAAAACTTCCTGATGACTTTAAATCAGAGCATTCAAAGTGGTCAATTCTTCTTACAAGAAATGAAAAAGCTGGCAAATTAACCGAAAGAAATGAATTCTCCATCAAAGACCCACTTATTCCAGTAGAGGAATATAAAGATTTTAAATCTGTGATGGAAGACCTCGAAAAACAAGGCAAGAAAAATATTGTGTTAATTAAGAAGAAATAGGAGGATAAAATGAGTTGGGTTTTATCATTACTCATAATTTTAGGGATTCAGGATGTTGAGGGCTTTATAAATCAAGCTCCTACCAAAAGCGATTATCCTAAAGCAGGAGCAGTGGTGCTTCTTGACCGTAAAATCCTTGAAGTGCATAATGACCTTTCAAGTTCAACTTCTCGTGAGCTTCTCATAAAAATCTTCAATGATAGGGGCAAAGGAGAATATGGAGACCTTAAAGAGCGATATAATAATCTTGCTCAAGATTTCCAGGTTATTACTGCCCAGACCCATACTCCGGATGGCAGGAAAGTGAAGGTGGGGGAGAAGGCAATTACGGATTTATCGGCTCCTGAAGTTATGCAGGCAAGTGCTTACACAAATGTGAGGATGAAAGTGGTCTCTTTCTCGGCTCTTGAGCCAAATGCGATTATAGAGTATCAATATAAAATAGTGCCGAAAAACAAAAGTGAGAGCTTTTTGTCTAAGATTTTCAAGAAAAAGGAGCCCAATCATTTTTTTGGTGAAGTCGTATTTGGCACTCGTGAGCCAATCCTCAAAAAAGAGTTTAAACTCATAGTTCCTAAAGGAGTTGAGTTTAAATACAAACTTGTAAATGGAGAAACAGAGCCTCATATTGAACACTTTGAGGATAAAGTTATATACACCTGGATATTTGAGAATCTGGAGTCTATAATTGGGGAACCTAATTGTCCGCCAATTCCTGAACTTGCTCCAAGACTTATTTTTAGCTCATTTAGCTCCTGGGATGAACTTGCAAAATGGTTGAGTGATAAATTTTACAAGAGCATTGAAGTGAGCAAGAAAATCAAAGAATTAGTAGGAAGTTTTGCTGATACTCCAGAAGAAAAGATAAGAGACAGTTTTTTATATGTAACTACGGAAATCAGGAATATTAGGCTTCCAGTAGGTCTTGTTGGTTATGTTCCAACCTCTGCCAATCAAGTGTATGCTAATAAATATGGAGACCCAAGAGATAAAGTAGTCCTTCTTTGCTCATTTTTGAAAGCAGGAGGCATAGAGGCATTTCCTGTTTTTGTGAACAGAACAGGTATAAAAGTCATAAAAGACATAGCTTCTCCATCGCAGTTTAATCACATTATTCTTGCAGTATCAGGAGAAGGTGATTCACCACGGAGTGGTTATTTTCTTTTAGACCCCCAAGCTACAAATTCAAAGTTTGGTTATCTTCCCGAAGAAGAACAAGGGGTAGAGGGATTTGCGGTGTTTGAAGGAGGATGGACATTTAAATCTACTTTAATTATGCCAAGAGAAGTGAGTTTATCCAAATCAACTCTAAAACTTTCTATTTCAGGTAGTGGCGATTTAAGTGGAGAAACAAGCACCGAACTTGGAGGATTTTACGACCGAAGAGCTCGCCGTGTGATAAAAGATAAGACCAAAAAAGAAGAGCAAATGTGGGTTGAGGGTAGAATAAGTGGGATAGCCACAAATACGAAACTTTCAAATTATTCATTCTCGGATTTAAAAGACCTTACCGAACCAATTAGATTAGATGCTTCTTTTGATGCTTCTGAATTCGGGTCAGTGAGTGATAATACGATTCAGTTTTTTATCCCAAGAAATCCATTTGATTTTGTAAATCCTTCACAATATGTTGGTCTATCTACTCGCAAGCATCTGCTTCTTCTTCATTCTACACGAATTATCCGCTATGAAGTAGAGCTTGAGATTCCAGAGGGATTTACAGCAGACTATCTGCCAGAAAATTTAACTAATGAGAACGATTTTGCGAGTGTAAATATCACAGTGGATACATTGAACCGCAAGATAAACTATACTTCGGAACTTATTTTCAAGGAAGCAAAGATAAAGCCGGATGAATACACGGATTTTAAATCAGTTGTGGCTGATTTCCTGAAACGCAAAACCCGTATGATTATATTAAAGAAGATTTAGGGATGGACCCATGACCTCGCATTTTACGGGGTGGACGAATTAAAAGTCGCACACAGATATTCACAGATGAAACAGATTTGCACAGAAGATAAGTTATTTTATACAATCTGTGTTCATCTTTCCAATCTGTGTGCAGATGTCTTTCGTGTAATTTGATGAATTTGTGAGACAAAAAGGAGGGTGAAATGCGAAACTTCTTTCTCTTTTCTGTTATTTTCGTCTTTTTGGGGTGTGCCAAAAACAAAAAGACTATTGTCTTTAAAGAACCTTATAAAGAGGAAGTGTGGCTTGGATTTAAATTTGTTCCAGGAAAGAGCGTAAGCTATAAACAAACTCAAAAAACTGTTACTACTATAGAGGCAGAAGAATTCGTGCAAACGATTAATTCAAATACCGAGATTCACACCACTCAAACTGTGGAAGATACAGGAGAAACTATATCTCTTCGCATAAGTTTTGATGATGTGGTTGGGACAATGAGAGTTGAAAGTGAAATGAAACGAATTAAAGCATTGGATAAACTTAAGGGAAAAGTTGTTTCACTAAAACTTTCAAGAAGTGGTAAGATAATTCAGTTGAAAGGATTGGAAGGGATGGGTTACTTCAGGGAATCCGGAGAGAAGCCAGAGCGTCAATTTGAGGAAGCATTTAGCTTTTTGCCAAATAAAATAGTGAAAATTGGCGAGAGTTGGACCCGAGAGTATGAAGGTAAGATAGCAACATATACTTTAAAGGGTTTTGAGAAAAAGAATGGAACGACTTGTGCGAAAATAGAAGTTCGAAGTAAGATTGAAACCACCAAAACTACAGAACAGCAAAGAATGAAAGGCAAAATTAGAATAACTGGGAAAGGAAAAGGTGAAATCTTCTTTGATGTTAATGAAGGAATAGTTATAGAATCAAGGAGTTCAGCTTCTCTTGAAGGCGAGCAAGAAGTTTCAGGTCCAACGCTTCCTGAACCCATAAATGTGCCAATTTATATTGACCAAGAGACTCATACCACACTTATTGAGTCTAAATAAATGAGTCGCAAGTAAAACTTGCTCCTACAAATCACAGATTGCAGATTAGATGAAAAATTTCAAGACACTTAAAGAGTATTTTATTAAATACAAATGGCGTTATATCGGTGGCCTTTTTGCTCTTGTAATTGTGAATGTGCTTCAACTTTTCATTCCGAGAATAATAAAATATGCTATAGACGATATCACTCAAGGTGGTGTAGTTCGGGCTCATTTGATTAAGTATGCACTTTGGATTGTGGGATTAGCTCTCGTTGTAACTTTTTTCCGCTTTTTCTGGCGATATTTCATTGCTGGAGTTGCAATAAGAATTCAAGAAGCACTTCGGAATCGCCTTTTTTCTCATCTTCAGATACTCGGGCTAAAGTTTTTCAGGGACCATCGGATAGGTGACCTTATGGCACATTTCACAAATGATATGAATGCGGTGAGAAGAACACTTGGGTTTGGAACAGTTATGATAGTAGATATTTCAGTATTGGGAAGCCTGTCTTTTGTCTTTATGCTATTCATTTCAGTAAAACTTACCCTTTATGCGATTATTCCTCTTCCTTTGATTACTCTTGTTGCCTTAAGATTTGCAAAATTAATTCACAAAAGATTTGGTAATGTTCAAGCTTCTTTTTCTGAACTCACAGCGAGTGCAAGAGAAAGTATCGAAGGGATAAGGGTAATGAGAGCATATAATCAGCAGGAGGGAGAACTTGATAAATTTAAAGAACAAACTCAGGAGTATGTGGATAAGAATATAAGTCTTTTGCGTGTCTGGAGTGGTTTTTTCCCACTTATCTTTTTTCTTGCCAATCTTACAATATGTATAGTTCTTTGGTTTGGAGGCAAGGAGACGATTTTAAAGACAATTTCATTGGGAGACTTTGTTGCGTTTCAGGCATACCTTGGGACTCTCGTTTGGCCTATAATGGCAATAGGAATAGTTATAAACCTTCTTCAAAGAGGAGCAGCTTCTATGGGAAGAATCAATAAACTTCTGGATACAGTTCCAGAGATAGTAGACAGTAAACAGAAGACAGGAGACAGGGAAGAAATCAATGGGGAGATTGAGTTTCGGGGTGTGAGTTTTGCTTATAATGGAACAGAAGTTTTGAAAGATATAAATCTGAGTGTTAAGCCCGGCGAGTCTCTTGGGATAGCGGGACCAGTTGGTTCCGGTAAGAGTACACTTGTTTCCCTGATTTCAAGACTATTTGACCCAACAAATGGTGAAATTAGGATGGATGGAACACCAATAAAAGAAATACCTCTATCTACATTGAGAAAAAGTATAGGTTTCGTTCCACAAGATTCATTTCTCTTTTCAGATACAATTAGAGCAAATATAGGATTTGGACGCTCCGAAGTTTCTGATTCCGAGATTTACAGGGTGGCGAAGCTTGCAAGAATATATGATGAAATTATGCAATTGCCCAATAAATTCGATGAAATAGTAGGAGAAAGAGGAGTAACTCTCTCCGGTGGTCAGTGCCAAAGACTCGCAATAGCAAGAGCCATCCTTGTTAACCCAAAGATTCTTGTAATTGACAATGCACTTTCATCTGTGGATATCGAGAAGGAGAGAGAAATTCTTAATGACTTGCAAAAGAAATTTGCAGATAGAGTATTGATTATTATATCACATCGGATACGTAGTCTTGCTGGACTTAATCATATTATAGTTTTAGAGCAAGGGGAAATCAAAGAAAGTGGAACACATGAGGAACTCCTATCACTGCGTGGAGTTTATTTTAACTTGTTCCGATATCAAGAACTGGAGTAAAATGAGGTTAAGAAATAGGGCAGAAATAGAGGTCTCTCAGAGTTTCAGGGACATCCCCCAACATCTGAGGGACATCCCCCAACATCTGAGGGACATCTCTCAACATCTGAGGGACATCCCCCAACATCTGAGGGACATCTCTCAACATCTGAGGGACATCCCTGAACATTTGAGGGACATCTCTCAACAAATGAGGGACATCCCCTAATCTTTCAGGGGCAGGGCTGATACAAAGAAAATGCATAGAGAAATGAACGGAAATACAGGAGAAGAACTCGGTAAAGTTTACGATATAAGAATTCTGCGGAGACTCGTAAGCTATATAAAGCCTTATAAATTACTGATTGCAATAGCTATTTTCTTTTCACTCCTACACACAGGGGTTAATTTGTTACTTCCCTGGCTCACAAAGATAGT
>JAGMCN010000124.1 GCA_023129235.1 Caldifarciminota bacterium
AGCATATTTAGGTTTGGTGCTGTCAGATATATTGTGAACTATTGAGATATTAAAAATACAATCCTGCAGGCATATCATTTCTGCCCCATAGATATAAGAAAGATTATAATCCAGCATCATCCTTCGCTGATGCGCAGGGGTATAGGAGTCGTCTTCCGGATATCCTCTTCCTCCACTTCCACCATAGCATTCCATATTCAACCAGGCGCCCCAGAGCGGTTTTTTATATGCCTTAGTTGCTCCTCTGGCTGAAGACATACTCAAGACAATATTAGAGGCATGCTCGGAGAAACACACATCAGCGCCAGATTCAAAACTTTCCCCGTGTCCCAAAGGGCCAACTTCAACATCAAAAACTGTTGGGATACCTTTGTTTTTCAATTTCTTTATTATTTCTCGAGTAAGGTTTACATATCTATCTCTTGCCTCTTGCATATTACGAATCTTTTTTAACCTGTTGCCGGCTCCTGAGGTGCTTATCTCTCCAATCTCTACCCCAAGAAAAAATTTCCCTGCTATTTGCTTGATATTTTTAATATTTTCTCCGGTAAGCGGGAAACTTGGAGCTATGCCGGGAAAATGGAAATAAAGCCCCAATTCTTTGCAAAGCCTTGCCCATTCAGCATAATAAGGTGAAGCCTTTTCATGGGGAACATCACAAAAACTATGTTCCTCGTCACAGATACCGATGATATCAGCAACTTTGCACTTCTTCGCCAAACGAATAAATTTACTCACATCACAATAAGGGATACCGTGTAAAAACACACCTATCTTTATCATCTGTCCCTCCATCTTGGTATAACAATATTGGTTTGGGGCACTATTTTGTTTTCTCTTTCCTCGACAATTGCTTTTAGTTTTGCTTCTATAGCTCCTTTAACAAATTGCTTTACATATATTTTATCTTGATAGTCAAAAATATCAACCCCCTTTTCCGTTTTACCAGTAACTATTTCAATATAATTTATTCCACTATTTTTAATCATTTCAAGCTCTCTTCGAGACAAACTAGCAGTTTGTATATTCTCAAAGATAACTGTAACTACACCTAATTCCATATTATGTCCCATGGTCCTTTATAGTAAGCCTGGTTTTTTTGAATATCTCAACAAATGGGCTTTTCCCAATATGAACCAACACTTTACCAATCCATTTTGTTATTTTTATCTAAACATCTCTCCTGGATTTGGGAAAGAGGCAGGATGTTTCTTCTCCAGGGCATCAACCTGATGTTTCAAAAATTCTATACTATCGGCAGGCAACTGAACCGGTACCTTGTTCCTGTTAACAAAATAACCTTTAACCTGTTTACTGAATTCCCCTGACAATTCCTGCAATAGGCTTATCTCAGAAATAATCTCTTTATATTTACCCTTCAGGAATAGATTATGGAGCCTAAAATAGCAGCCACCTAATACAAACATAGTATTAGTATATCCTTTTACTATTGTGTCTTTCCCGTCAAATTCTCTCTGAAGGGATTTGTTGCGAGCTTTAGGTGCTGTTACTTTCGCTTCCAAAACAGTATTGATTTCAGAGAAAGTTTTCTGGATCTGGGAAAGAGAGGTTCTTGCTCCAATAAACTCTTTATTAGCAAAGGTTTCTTCCAATCTCTTTTTCACTCCTGAGAGGGTTTCTGAATTATTCGCTTTTTTATACAGAGAGATTATCTCTGGAGTAGAGAGACCGGAAAGATAGGCCAAATAAAGGTCGTATTTTACTATCTCTTT
>JAGMCN010000125.1 GCA_023129235.1 Caldifarciminota bacterium
AGGAGGAGAAGATCCTTTTAGTGCTGGTGTTTACTGGGGTTTGAAAGTAAAACTATTTTACTTAGAATCAGAGACCGAAAGTCTAGCGCAAGTTTACTAAATAGACGCGATGTATTTTAAAATGTGCAGCAAAAAGCCAGTAAAGTCAACCACTTACAAGCTTTTTGCTATAAAATTAGTGTAGTCACTGGACATTGACATCAAAATAGAAGTATAAAATGTTGCAGAAAGGCTGTCTTCATGCACTATTGGCTTGACATATGACTGGTCGGATGATATAGTAGTCACTGGACTAAGCGGGAGGTGCTTCCCATGGCTTTTTTATCATCCAGAAAATCAAGGGGCAGGACGTACTGGTCGATTTGTGAATCTCGAAGAATCGATGGGAAACCAAGGAATATCCCCATCGAGTATTTGGGAACAGCTGAAAGCCTTTTGAAAAGACTCAGAGACGAGGATGATTTTACCATAAAATCCTATTCGCACGGTGATACGGCTGTGCTGATTAATGTGGCGATTGAATTAGGAATAGTAGAGATAATAGATAGACATATTCCTGCTAACGGAAAAGACAAAAAACCTATCCGAGATGGTCTGACGGTTGGGGGAACCTTTCTTTTAGGAGCCATCGGTCGAGCCTGCCGGCCAACAAGCAAATTGGGATGGTATAACTGGTGTAAAACTACTTCTCTTGAATATTGTTTAAAATCTTCGTTCAAGTCTCTTGATTCACAGCATTTCTGGGACCAGATGGATTTTCTCCCAGTAGAGAGCATTCCCAAGATTGAGGAAGAGATTGTTAAGAGCCTGATTGATAGATACAAAATTAAATTGGACTGCCTATTTTACGATACAAGCAATTTCTTCACCTTTATTGATTCCCAAAACAAGTGTTGTGATATACCTCAAAGAGGCAAGAATAAACAGAAGAGAGCGGATCTTCGTCAGATTGGAGTCGCCTTAATGGTATCCAGGGAGGATCAATTCCCGCTTTTTCACAAGACATATCGAGGAAACAAAAATGATATCACCGTTTTTAAGGAGGTATTTCCGACCCTTCTACATCGCCTAAAAAGTATATCTAAGGAGCTTGCTGATATTACAGTGATCTTTGATAAGGGAAATAACTCAAAAGACAATTTTAGGAAATTGGATAGTGAAGGTCTTTATTATGTTGGCAGTTTGGTGCCTTCCTATTTCAAGGATCTAATAGAGGAAGCAAATAGAGAATTTACTACCATCAAAGTCAGGGATGAAGAGATTTTAGTATTTCGGCGAAGGAAACAGATTTGGGGAAAAGAGCGTACCTGTGTAGTAATTATTTCGGAGAAATTAAAAAAGGGGCAAATACAGGGGATATATCAGAATCTTAAGAAAAAATATAAGTTGTTGGACAAATTTAAACAACAACTTGAAAACCCAAAGAAGCGGAAAAAGATTACCAGAAGAGATATTGAAAAGCGGTTAGATAAAATTGTCCAGGGTCAATTCATCCAGGACATACTAAAGTACGAAATCATTAGGTTTTCTGACGGTCAACCGAGTTACAGCTATTTCATTGATGAGGAGGCCTTTGAGAAGTTAAAGGAAGAGACCTTAGGACGTAGAATATTGGTAGCCAATCGCCATAAATGGAGCAATGAAGAAATCATACTTGCCTATAGGGGACAATCAAAAGTTGAATATGTTTTTAAAAATCTAAAGAACCCTTATCATCTGGCTGTTCGTCCGCAATATCACTGGACAGATCAAAAGATAGAGGCCCACGTCCTAATGTGTCTTATCGGTTATCTATTAAC
>JAGMCN010000126.1 GCA_023129235.1 Caldifarciminota bacterium
CAAAAGTAATTTTATAAAATCTATTTTCTAAACTATTCTTTCCGAAAGAGAAAGGGTTGTCTGATTTTTCTCCTGTAGAAACAGTTTTATAAATTTTATAGCCTAATGGTGGAATATCTTTAGCCAAAAAAGAGGTTTGCTGTCCTGGAATCTTAACGATATCACTTCTCTTGTGGGGAAGTGAATTAAAGATAACAAGTTTAGTGCCATCGGGATTTTTAATCTTCGTGGCAAAAAACTTTAAACTCTTATGAAGCAATCGCTGTGATTCTACGGTTGCCTGATAAACAAAGGATGATTTAATTGCCCACTGGGATTTTGTTTGAAGAGAATAAGGTTTTGTAATACTGCTGCTTGCTCCCCAGGTATGTTCGTCAAAGAAAAACATATTATCCCAGATTCCTTTTATCTCTTTTTCTGGATAGCGTTCACCAAAACAAGAAAGAATAGAGCGCAATTTTTCAACATTGATTAGTTTTCTATGTGTATCTCGGGAAAGTCCAGTCTCATAAGCTGCTGATGCGTTTCCATCTGCCCACCAGTCTGGCCAAGCAAGCTGGTAAGAGAGTATTTTATTCGTATATTTTCCTTCTATATATTCGAAGAATTGACTATTAGTAGAAACAATAAGTTTAGGAGTGTTATGTTTGTTATTCCACTCCTCTGCTATTTTGCAGAGTTCTAAATGAGGTGGGATATTATCTTGTCCCATCCTGATACAATAGGCATCGTATGGATACCCTTCATCTACCATATATTGAAAATACTCTGGCAAAAGTTTTGCTGCTTTCTGATAGTTTTCACCTAATCCTAAATGATATCCTTCATTGTACCAATACTTTTTTGATTCGGTATTCCATGTCAAAACCCTGCTGCCATTTGGAGATACCCAATAAAATGGATACGGAACTTCAGGTCGAAATGATCTGACAGGATCTACTGACATGGACAGATACCGAATGCCTGATTTTGCCAGAATTTGGGGGATTACCCACGATAGTCCCGAAATGTCAGAATTCATTGCTGAGGTCACTTTAATTCCATATTTTCTTTCTAACCCTTTAGCAAAGTATAGAGAACGGATAAGTTCCTCGGCAGTATATAATTCCGTAACATTCAGATAAAGCCCTGTTATTTCTATTCTCCCTTCCTTAACTCTTTGTATAAATTCTTTAATTCTTTCCGGTCTTTTCTCAAAATAATTCTTTACTGCCCATGAGACCTCACATGTCCATCTAAATTTAGAATCTTCCGGGTAATTATCTGTCTCTTTGCAATAATCTAAGACTTTATCTATAAAATCAACTTGGTTATCAAATATTTTCGTCTGAATATCGGTATAACCAATATCTGTATGGGTGTGATGGACAATAAAGACTTTCTTAATCATTTTACGATGCCTCTTTCTTTATATTCTGAAGCATCTGGGTTAACCCTGCCTTAATTTGTCTTTCTATCTCTGGTTCAAGTGTAAGTCTATTGTGATAAGCTAATGGCGCACACAGGGTTGGAAAACTTCCTGCTTCATATCCTCCGAGAGCAAAATCTTTTTCGCAGGGGATATAACTTTCGCAGCCATTCGTATATCCAAAAACCATATTATGCTTAAATGGGGATATTTCATTCACCCATAATTGGTATTCAGCAAATACCTCGTGGGGTATTCCAATAATACAAAGTTCATTGCCAATAGCAAATGCCTGTATCTCAAACTTCAATGTTTTATTCTCTCCTTTTTTTGCTATTTTAAGCAAGTCCCGTAAAACAAGCACAACATTATGCGCATACCAAAGACTTTTTTTGTCCGCATCCTTTCTTGCCTTAGCCTTTCTATATTCACCCTCTTTGATTTTAAGAACTTTCTCACATTCTTCTGGCAAAGGTGGTTTTTGAAAAGGTAGCTGCAACTCAAGTAGAAGACTGCGTAAATTGTTTCCAGTAAGAAGTTGACTTTTTCTGGCTGCTTTAACTGCCGCATTGCCAAGAGCAATCCCTGCTTTCTTTGCTTTCTTAAAACTACCACGGAGAGGCTCACCATTAATATTTCCTCCACACCCTTGAGCAAATATTGCTGTTGTCTTATTCCCTAAGAGCTTCCGCACAGTAGAAACAGCATATCCTGGGTAATCAGCGCTAATCAAGGTACTTGCTCCATGCACAATTACCGGATGGGCAGCATGACTGAAAAGAACCGCTATTGGATTATTATCAGTATTATCTATGCATAAAACATCCACCCATGGCACAACAGCACCCTGATGATTGGGCTTCATAATAATGCCGCCTCTAGCAGGTAGCCTGCGGTTAAAACCAATCTGTACTGGTTCTCGTCCAAAACTAAGTCTTGCTTCCTGAAGATTTAAGACTGCAAATTTAACAGCATCCGCAACTTTACCTGGCAATGTTTTAGACCATCTGCCATTCTTAACCTCTTCCCATCCTGATACATACCATGGA
>JAGMCN010000127.1 GCA_023129235.1 Caldifarciminota bacterium
GATTCCCGTCTGTCTTTCAATCTCTTTCCGTATCTCTTCAACCAAGATAAAATCAAGACCTATAAGATCCATTGTTACCAATGCAAGCTGATTCTTCCCATCATCAAAAACCAATACTCTGGCAAATAATTCATCGTGTACACCTGTGCTTGATTCTATTGGCCCAATTAAAAATGTTCCGACTGCCTGAGGAGTTATCCTTACTTCAGAGACTCCTGCCAGTAATATCCTTTTCTTATTAAGTTTTGTCATCTATTTTATTTCCTATTTTTTTATTTTAAATCCAGATATCACTCTCTACCTTTAACAGCTACAAGCAAGTTATTAACTCGCTTCTCCTCTACGACTTTAGCTCTACTCTCTCAAAGAACAACTCTTATTGCCACATTTTTGCTTCAATTGAAACGCCGGAATCTCAATCCTACCTTCTTTCATGTACTTTACGAGCTTTTCTACTATTTTCTTCTGCCTGTTTTCTTGGTGTTTTCGATAGATGTGTCTACTGCCTGTAAAAGTTCTAAAAGTTTGTTCTTCTCCTTTAAAAAATACAGTAGGTTTACTTGTGTTGACAGACAAAAATATAGACATTCTAACAGATTTCCTCTTCATGTTTTATAACTGGATCCCCTTTCTCCTCACCACTCAAGAATTACCCCAAAAAAATTATTCTTCTCGTTAAGTAAATCTTCATAAGCTTCTTTTGCTTTTTCATATTTTATCTTATGGGTGCAGAGTTCTTTAACATTTAATTTACCAGAATCAATTAAATCCATAATATAAGAAATATTGTCTTCCTTAGAAATTGAGTAAGGATTCTTCTTCCTGGGTATTATCCATTCCAAGCCACTCTTTACCGTAATAAATTTGATGTGAATATCTAAGAGAAACTCAAGACCACTTTTGGTCATCTCTGGTTTAGGAGTACCTAAGAGGATTAATTCTCCATAGGGTTTTAGAAGTTTTATTCCGTCACAACATATATCAGGCACTCCAACTGCATCCACAACCACATCTGCCTCTTCTCCATTGGTAAATTCTCTAATAGATTTGTTCAGATTAATTCCCTTCTGATTCAAAACATTCTCTATTCCACATCTTTTTGCTAATTCAGCCCTCTCCTTAGAAAGTTCAATACCAATAACTTTGTAACCTGCAATTTGAAAGAGCTGAGCAGATAAATTGCCTACTAAGCCAAGGCCAAAGATAACTACTCTTGAACCAGGTTTTTTATCAGTAACCACTACAGCTGTCTGTGAAACTTCTGCCATGCGGGTAAAAAGAGAATGAGGATCTTTCTGATTTTCTTTTAAAATGACAAAGATATCTTTTTCTTCATCCAATATAGCATGCGAAGCATGTGGTTTGTGACAATATACATAATCGCCACGACGCATTGCCTTGACCTCTTTTCCACATTCAATTACCTCGCCAATATTCGCATAGCCTGGTCTAAAAGGATACTGGCACCAACTACCTTCTTGATGTGCTCTTTTGTTATCCCCGCTATATATCGCAACTTCAGTTCCAGGACTGATTAAAGTCCACTTTGTTTTTAACAATACTTCTTTTTCGCCCACCTCAGATAAAGAAATACTAAACCCTTCCAATTCAAGTTTGCGTGGTGATAAAAATACAACTCTCTCACCGTGAAGCTTTTCTTTCAACATTTTTACTCCTTATTTTACACTTTCCCAAATTGCACACCTGGACAATCAGTAAACCGCCAATCAAATTTTCCTATTAGAGAATCGGGTAGTATGTGGGCAGCAATAGCCAAAGATAATGTTCTGAACCATGTAGGAAACATTGCGCTTTCGTTTATTCCTGAATACATCTCCTGATGACCATATTTAAAATCTTTATCTCTATAAAACATAAACCCACCATCTTTATTCTGATGTGAAAGCACACAGGAAATTGCCTTTTTTAAGGCAATTTTAATATCTTCTTTTCTGTACTCAGTCTGAAATGTTAAACGAACTAAAGGATCAATGGCATCAATATCCTGACAGGCTGAGCTTACAGGATGGTGAGGTCCAGAAAATCCTCCCTTCTTATTCTGAAGCGATAATATCCTATCAATAATTATTTCTTTATATTTAAGCGGCCGCTTATCATAGAAAAAGAGTAAAAATTCATGATAGCCACCCATCATTACTTCTGCTAAATCCATTTTTTTGTTAATATCAATGTCTGGTCCCCATGTACCATAGTGTGGGTTTTGATTCTTGAATAACCAATCTAACATTCCTTCAATAGCTCTTCCTGCTTTTTTATCATTATGAAAATCTCTGGCATACTGAAGTAATGTCCCATAGTTTAAAATTTCATTTCCGGCATTATTTGAACTTGCTGGCGTTGACCAATCTCTTTCAGAAACCCATTTTTTTACAAAACCTAAATCATAAAAAGGCGTTATGCAGGCAAATCCCTTCTTTGCTATTACTCCTAAACAAGTAAGAGCAATTAAAACATGGCAGGTTAAATGCCGCCAACCCCACCAATCAAAATCAACAAATTCGCCATCTGCAACAACTGGGTCTTTAAATAGACCATCTTCATCTTGGAATGATTGTAGATAAGAACTCCATTCTTTCCGTGTTTCATCAGAGATATTATCCAAATCCCGGTAAAGATGCTTTGTCATCACCGCATAGGTAAAAGCATAGAGAACCGGCTTTTTTGTGCTGGCACTATAGCGGTAATGCCCATAATGAGATATTCTAACGTGCATATTTTCCATGTATTCTAACGTCTTTTTTCTTATAATAGATGGTTTTGGTGAATTCATTTTAATAATCTACTTAAATTTTTTTCATCCTTGAATCTAACTTTTGCCTTCCCATTTTTCAGTTTAAGCACAACTCCAGTCTTTGTCATTTTCTCCAAATCCACCTTATTCTTCAGCCGCAACTTATCAAATGGTATTATTTCTCCTCCATTAGAAACACTCTCCACACTATATCCTTCCACTCCTATCCCTACCATATAAAACGGCATCTTATAATTATACCATGGCGGGTTTTCAATATCAATTGTCAATGTATTGCTATCCCATCGAGCCTCTTTTACAAATGCCTGTGTTCTTAGTATATGAGGCGCTCTTTTCCCCTTTGCAATTGTTTCTACCCTGTATATCCCCTTACGACTGGGAAGATATACCGTATTCCCTTCGTAATATCTCCACTCTTCACCATTTACCTTTACTGATACAAAATCATTATTGAAAACTACGCTTGGCGCAAATACATAAGGAGTTACATTTAAAACTTTCACTGTGCATGAGTGGCTTGCCACATTATCCCTTATTGCTATAATGTATTGTGAACCTATTCCTCCCTTAACTCCTATGGAGTTGACAACCCATATTGCGACTATATCAAAGGTATGTATTCCTTCAACCATTCCACGAATCGCTTCATCTGTCCAGTGCGGGTCAGGGTAGAAATAAACCCCTTTCACAGGCTTTTTTATAGAATCCTTTGGATCCCAACTCATAGTATAACCTCCAGAAGCTACCTTCCCTGGCCCATACTCTATTAAATTAGCACCCCATATTTTTGACTCTAGGGAATGTTCTTCTTAATGAATGGTGTGCTTCTTTTTGTTGAACAGGATTTAATATATCAACGCCAATTTCTATAAGGTCAGGGATAAAAGCCTGGATAGCACCGTCAGAATGAAAATGGACGAGTATATCCGGATTCACCTGCTTGGCAGCAGCGATTACAATTACACCGGCCAACCGTAGTTTGAACCACTTTCTGAAATCAGCAGGGCTCACGTAAGTGGATATCTGGGTGCCAAAGTCATCTGCCATATGTATTATATCTGCCCCTGTTGAAGCTGAAAGACCAGCATGTGCGGTACATAGCTCACAAACTTTATCCAGGAGTGCGGTGGCAATGTCCGGTTCACAATGCAGGTCACAAAGAAAGTTTTCCATACCGCGGAGCTTATATGCCGGCCAGAAGATTGTCCCGCCAACAGGACAGGTAGATACCCGCACAGGAAATCCCTGTTTCTGGAAACCCGTACACTGGCGGGCAGCAAACAATACAGCATCTTCACCCGGAACCCTTGGGAAAGGATATTCCAGAATCTCTTCCACACTTTTAATATTTTGCAATGGGCGGATGTATTGACCAAGAAAGGTGCCACGATCAACTGTTTTTAGTCCAATACCCCATTCATTCACTTCTACGCCATCTTCCAATTTCCCAAGCCAAGAAAAAAAGTCAGAGGTTGTTGCACAAAATTCTAATTCGATGTTACGTATGGGTAATTTCCATTCCCCGGCAATATCAGAATGACCATATTCCTTCTTAAAGCGCTCTACTTGAGATGGGTATAGCGCTATGTCTTTGGGAATATAACCGCCGCATTCCCGGCGCATGGCTTTAAGAAAAGCCTGTCTTAATTCCATAATACGAATCCCGCACTACAACATTCTGAACACAATTTTATATCCCCTTTTCTATCTTTGATAATGCAATCTCAAATTCCTTGCCGTTTGGCACAGCACCATACCAATTAACCTTATTTTCCATAAAACCTTTTCCCTTGATTGTATCCACCCTTATCACATTCCAGTTAAATACCTCCCAAAGCCTTATCCAGTCCTTCTTTATTCTTGGTCTGATAGGTTATACCCACCTGTCAACCTGCATATTCAAATGGATGTTTACAACTCATTTTGTGTATCTCCCATATATTTTTTTAAGAGCAAGAAAAGGTAATTTTTTCTTGCGCTGGTAGGAAACTACGCCCTTATAGTTCATTTCATCCCAGTACTTGTTGACATGTTTACTGGGGTCTCTATAATCACTGAAGCAAAACGGGAAAGTTCCGCAAATACAAGGATGTTTTTCAAATACTTCAAAACTTCTTTTTAGAAATTCTGCATGATAATTCTCCGACCATAGTTCCAGGCTTTCTGATAAGTATCCGGGAATTGAATCAGCGCCAAATTCGGTTATCAACAATGCCTTTTTATATTTACCTGAAAGCTCTGTTAATTTGTCATTAAGTATCTTAAGATTCAGTTTGTCAGGTTTATCTTGGGGCCTTCCACTATTAGGCTCGATGGCATCATACCATCCCCAATATTCGTTAATACCAAGTATATCCACTATTTCAGCTAATGGCCCAACATTACAATAGAGTGAAGCATAACTCAAAAGCCTTGAGCTATCCAATTCTCTTGCC
>JAGMCN010000128.1 GCA_023129235.1 Caldifarciminota bacterium
TGTAGTGGGAGAAGTTCTTGGAAAGTATCATCCTCATGGAGATTCCTCGGTTTATGACGCTCTGGTGAGGATGGTTCAAGATTTTTCATTAAGATATCCGCTTGTAATGGGTCAAGGAAATTTTGGCTCAATAGATGGTGATGCGGCGGCGGCTTATCGCTATACAGAAGCAAAGTTATCTCAATTCGCAGAACTTATGCTTAAAGATATTGAGAAGGAGACCGTTTCATTCCAACCAAATTTTGATGGGAGACTTAAGGAGCCAACTATTTTGCCAAGTGCATTTCCTAATCTACTTGTAAATGGAAGTTCTGGAATTGCGGTTGGGATGGCGACTAACATTCCGCCCCATAACTTGTCTGAAGTCATAGATGCACTTGTTGCCAGGATAGATAATCCGGATTTAGAGGATTTCTCAGAGTATATAAAGGGACCTGATTTTCCAACAGCTGGAATAATAGCAGGAAAAGGAGAAATACTTAATGCTTATAGTACCGGGAGAGGGAAAATTAAGTTAAAAGCCGAAACAAGTATAGAGACTTTGAAAAACGGGAAGGATATAATTATCATTAGTTCTATTCCCTACCAGGTTAATAAATCTATGGTAGTTTCGCAAATTGCTGACCTTGTGCGTAGTAAAAGAGTAGAAGGCATATCAGATATACGCGATGAGAGTGACCGAAGTGGAATAAGAGTTGTCATTGAACTTAAAGCAGGAACACCCACAGAGGTGATTTTGAACTTTCTCTTCAAACATACATCTTTAAGGGTAACTTTCGGAATGAATTTACTTGTCCTTCAAAATGGAGTGCCCAAATTGCTTAATCTTAAAGAATTCCTTGTCTCATTTTTGGACTACAGGTATTTAGTAGTAAAGCGTCGCACTGAATTTGATTTGCAGGAAGCAAAAAAACGAGCTCATATTCTTGAGGGATTAAAAATTGCACAAGAAAATATTGACGAGGTAGTGAAAATTATTCGTGGGGCAAAGAATGAGAAGGATGCAAAAGAAGGACTTAAAGAGAGTTTCAAGCTTAGCGACATTCAGATTCAGGCGATTTTGAATATGAGACTTGGAAGACTCGTAGGACTTGAGCGTGAGAAGTTGGAGCAAGAGTATCTTGAAGTCGAGAAACTAATAAAAAAATTAGAGGGAATTCTTCAAACAAGAGAAAGTGTGATGAAGGTAGTAAAACAGGAACTGCTTGACATTAGAGAGAAGTTTGGTGATGAAAGACGTACTAAAATTATTGAAGGAGAAGATGATATTGAGATTGAAGATTTGATTCCAAATGTGCCTTCTCTAATAACCTTGACTGCCAAGGGCTATATAAAACGTTCAAAGCCTTCTGCTTATCCCAGACAACTTCGTGGTGGAAGTGGTGTGAGAGGAATAAATCTCGTTCCGGATGATGAGGTAATAAAGATATTTGAGACTCTTACTCATAATATAGTTATCTTTTTCACAAATCTGGGGAGATGTTATTCTATTAAAGCTTATCGGATTCCAAGGTTTGAACGCAGTGCTCGTGGCAAGCCAGTTGCAAATATCATTTCATTACAAGAGAAAGAGTATGTAAAAATTGTTCTCCCGCGAGGCGAAGGGACTGTTGTGATTATAACCCGTAAAGGGATTATAAAGAAACTTAAGTTCTCTAAATTTGACCGTATTAGGCGCACAGGAATAATTGCTATTGCTTTAAGAGAGGGAGATGAGGTTGCTTCGGTTACTGAAATAAATCCAGAAGACTATATTTTTATCGTAACTAAAAATGGGAAAATAATTAAATTCAAAGAAGAAAAATTGAGAGAGTTATCTCGAACTTCACAAGGAGTGCGAGGAATACGTCTGAAAGATAATGATGAAGTACTATCATTAACATCTACTTCCATTCAGGAGAAAGAGGATTTATTTTTAGTAACTTCGGATGGGTATGGGAAAAGAGTTCCAGCGTCAAGATTCAGAGTTACGAATCGTGGTGGAGTAGGAGTAATTGGAAGTAGAGTGAAACTTGCAGGATGTGAGATAGTAGATAAAAATTCAGAAATCATTCTCGTTACTAAAGATGGACAAGCTTTAAGAGCTCGGGTTGATAAGATAAGAAAAATGAAGAGTAGAGCTACTCGTGGAGTACGAGTTGTGAGATTAAAAAAAGGAGACGAAATTAAGGACGTTTATAAGATTTAGTGAATATCGTTGAATCGTGAGGTCGTTAAATCGTTTTTACTTTCCAAACAACAATTAACGAGCAACGATTCACGAGCAAGGAGGGTGTTTTTATGTATAAGGGCAAAGTGAAGTGGTTCAATGAACGTAAGGGATATGGCTTCATTGAACGAGAAGATGGAGAGGATATATTTGTGCACTATTCCGACATCGAAGGCGACGGATTTAAGATTCTTGAGGAAGGAATAGAAGTTGAGTTTGATGTAGTAGAAGGAGATAAAGGACCAAAAGCAGTTCATGTCGTAGCCAAGAAGTAGTCTTCATTTCGTTAACTACAAAGACCAACAGAGAGTAAATAGTAGTAGGTAGCAAACAGGAAAATAGATGATTTTAAAAGCTTTCTCCTGTTTGCTACGTGCTAACTACTGTGAAAATGGCATGGGATAAAGAAAATATAAAAGAGAGAGTAAAATCAAGAATAGGGGAACACAAATTTATTATTGTCTCCAACAGGGAGCCCTATGTCCACACATATAGTGAAGATGGAATTATATGTAGCTCAACGATTAGTGGAGTAGCAATAGCTTTAGATTCTGTAATGCAGGCTTGTGGTGGGATATGGATTGCTCATGGTGCTGGAGAAGCTGATAAGGATGTGGTTGACTCAAATGATAGAGTTCAAATTCCACCAGATAATCCGAAGTATGTATTAAGAAGGATATGGTTATCAAAAGAAGAAGAAAATGGTTATTATTATGGTTTTGCGAATGAAGGACTGTGGCCTCTTTCACACTTGGCTTACACAAGACCTTTCTTTAGAGAATCGGATTGGAATATATATCGCAAGGTAAATGAAAAATTCGCCCACGCTATTCTTGAAGAAGTAGGTGATGACCAGGCTTTTGTATTTATTCAAGACTACCATTTCGCTTTACTTCCAAGAATACTTAGAGAGAGCAGACCTGACCTTGTAATAGCTCAGTTTTGGCATGCCCCCTGGCCCTCTCGTGAAACTTTTAGAATATGCCCATGGGGTGAAGAGATATTAGATGGGCTTTTAGGAAATGACCTTCTTGGATTTCATATTCGCTATCATTGTCAGAATTTCCTTGATACAGCTCAAATAATTGAGGCGAAGATAAATTATGAAAAAGCTTC
>JAGMCN010000129.1 GCA_023129235.1 Caldifarciminota bacterium
GAAATATCGTTCCGCCAGTATCATAATTCACTAAACTGGGTGAGAACAATGGCATTTATGAAATATGGCAGTAAACTTAAGGAAGTTGAAAAATTCCTGAATCTTGAAGAGGAAGCAAGACAGAACCTTGTCCTTCTTGAATATGCGGGATTGGAAAAAATGTCGGTAAGCAATAATGAACTTGCTTCATTTATATCTTCGATTCCCATGTTTAAAAAAAATGGGGAATTCGACCAGGAGACATACCGCAATGTGCTCCGTTACGGTTTGGGAATAACCCCTGATTACTTCGAAAACGGCATTAGAAATTCACTATGCATATCGGAAATCAAGCAAAATATCAGTGATACTGCTAAAGTTACAGGCCAGGAATTAAAACAGTATTACGGGTACATTAATGAAAAAGCGAAAGTGAAGTACACAATTTTCAGGTTTTCCGACTTTGAAAAAGATGTCAACATAACAGAGAAACAGATAAAAAAATATTTTGAAGCTAATAGAAATGAATTCAAAGAACCTGAAACGGTAAAATTTCAATATGTTTTTTTCGACCGTAACCCGGACACCATTAAAGCAGACGAAGAAATGGAAACTCTGATTACTATGCTTGAACAGGACGAGAAAGACTGGGATGAACTTGAAGTAAAAGAATCGGAATTCATGGCAAAGGGGAATTCAACCGAAGATATCCCTCCTGAATGCATTGAGGCAGCCTTTTCATTGGAAACCGGAGAAATAAGCGATCTTATTGAAACAGAAAAGGGATATTTTATTATAAAACCGGTTAATAGAAAAGCAGAACACATACCTGGAAATTACAAATTTGCTGCCGATGCAGTTAAGGAAAAAATCATGAGAATCGAAGCGGTAAATCTTGCCCGGTCAAAAGCAGAAAAATGTCTTTCCAAAGTTAAGCAATCAAGGGACATGGCATCAGCTGCAAAAGAATACTCAAAAAAGGTAACCGGCACAGAGCTTTTTACGCGGTTTGAGTATGTTAAAGAACTCGGGATTGCCCCGGATTTCAAGCGCATTACCTTCAACCTTACAAAAGACAGCCCTTTTGCGATAGCACCGGTTAATTCAGGATTTTGCGTTCTTGAACTTGTTGAAAGGAAAGGTGCAGACATGGAAATATTTGAAAAGGAGAAAGAAAAACTCATGTCCTTTCTTCTTGACGAGAAGAAACAGAGAATTTTCAATGACTGGTACACTATCCTTAAAGAAAAAGCACAGGTAACTTTTCCCGTCCGTAATGATACATCCCGTTTATAACCTGCAGTTTCATAACCAAACTGTATAGCGGCTCAAATACTACTTTGGGGCAGGCTTCCTAACTGGTTTACCAATCTGCTACAGAGCCATCTTCATGATAAAGTCTTGGCATGTCCTTTGGAATATAAGGTCTTTTCTTTAATGCTTCTTCATCAACTTCAACTCCAAGTCCGGGTCCGGTTGGAACCTCCACACATCCATCCTTTACTTCAAACGGTTTCTTGAAAATTCCTTCTCCAAATGAGCAGTATTCCTGGATAAGGAAGTTTGGAATACAAGCATCCAGCTGCAGTGAAGCCGCAGTGAGAATAGGACCATAAGGATTGTGAGGAGCAACTACAACATAATGAGCTTCAGCCATTGCAGAAATCTTCTTCCCTTCCATGATTCCGCCACAGATAGATAAATCCGGTTGAACTACTGCAACTTTTGCTTTTTCTAAAACTTCAGCAAAACCAAATTTTGTAAATATCCTTTCGCCAGTTGCAATTGGAACTTTTGTCTTTTCGGTTATTTGAACCATACCATCCATATTCTCAGGCAGGCATGGCTCTTCAACAAAGAAAGGATGGAAATCTGCAATCTCTTCACAAAAAACTATTGCCATTGAAGGTGAAGATCGACCATGACATTCCACAAGCATATCAGTGTCATCGCCAATCTTTTTTCTCATATTTTTTACTCTCTCAACTGCCTTTTTCATCTTTCCCCATCCTTCTACAGATCTCATTGCTTCAAAAGGACAAAACTTAATAGCAGTTATATTCTTCTTTTCTATCATTTCAATCCAACCTTTTGAGTATCCATATTTCAGGAATCTCTCATTTTCGTTTTCTTCTCCACTTCCAATATTTGCATAAACTCTTATCTTTTCTCTGCACTTTCCACCAAGAAGTTGATAGATTGGCACATTCAGGAACTTTCCCAAAATATCCCACAGTGCTATCTCTACACCGCTAACTGCCGCATTAAGGACAGGTCCTCCTCTCCAGAAAGCTCCTCTATACATTGCCTGCCAGTGATGTTCAATCCGAGTCGAGTCTTTTCCAATTAAATATCTCGCAAGCTCTTTTATAGCGGCTGCAATTGTCTCTCCTTTATCTCCAAGCGCTTCTCCCCAGCCGGTTATTCCCTCATCAGTGGAGATTTTGACAAATAGCCATCTTGGTTCTACTAAAATAGGTTCAACTTTGGTAATCTTCATTTTTCATCCTTTCTATAGAGAAAACACTCATTACTCTCCAAGATTTTCTTTTCACCCTTGAAGTTTAATTTTTCTAAATATCTTATAAAATCTTTTGGATTTGCTGTATTCTCCTTGAACATCCCATAATGCATGGGAATAACAAGTTTTGGATCAATATTTTTTGTCAACAGTGCTGCTTCTTTATAGTTCATATTTCCCCATTTCCCATTGATACAAACTAACATAATATCCGGCTTAAATTTGCTCACTTCCTTCAATTTTTCATCGTATTCTGTATCTCCCGTTATATACACTGTAATCCCATTAAAGTTAAAGATATAACCCACGCTGTCCTCAGTGTGTCTGGCGAATGCAGTAAAAATTTTTACATCGCCCCAAATTTTTTCTTTCATCTGATTAATTTCGATTATTTTTTCTGCAGAAATACCTAATTGCTTATAGTGTTTCACCACCGAAGAAGGGCCGATAAATATTTTAACCTTATCTATTCTATATAAGGTCTCTGGGTCAGTATGGTCTAAATGGTCATGGGTACAAAGCAGAAAATCGGCAGCAACTTCTTCAGGTTTAATTGATATTCCCACCATTCTTTTAAGTCCATCCTTTTTCTCTACACTATCTGAAAGATAAGGGTCAACAAATATAATTTTGTCCCTGAATGTTTTAAATATGAACCCTCCCTGACCAAGCCACCAGATACCAACTGCTCCTTTTGGAATTTGCTTGTCTAAGATATTCTTCATGCCTTGCCCTATAATTTATAATAATCCTCTTCTTTTTTGCCGGACTTTATCCAATCTAAGTACTTACTTATTGGAAATTCCTCCTTGAAGCATAATTTTTCCCTGATTTTGGTGGTATCTATTAGGCTTTTATATTTACCTATTTTGAAATCTCTTTCATTATTTACCTTTACAGAAGGATAATACTTTTTAATAAGGTCCAGTGTATTCACCTTTTGAGAAAGAGAAGTATCCCCTGCCGTCAGATTAAACACATTACATCCTTCCATTTTACTTTCTATGGCTAATCTTATAGCATTTGCCGCATCTCGAACATCAATATACTGAAAGAACCATCCCGCAGGTATTTCCCGGGTTAAAGCGATATATCCAAAATCTTCTCTTACCATTACGCCCCCACGGAAAACGATAATGGGAAATTTTGCTCTTTTAGAATAACCTTCTAAAAGATTCTCAGCCATTAATTTAGTTATTCCATAGGGACTCTTTGGTCTTAAAAGATGTTTTTCATCAATGGGGAAATACTCTGGAAGGATACCTTCATAGAAAAGGCCATAGACCCAGATAGAACTGATATGGATAAACTTCTTTATTTTATACTTTTCTGCTGCCTCTAAAAGGTTTAATGTCCCCATTACATTTACACTTAAAGCATCCTGAAAGGAAACATTCATCGGGTCTTTTGCCCCTTTTGCAGCTAAATGCAGAATAACATCTATCCCATCTACTGCTTTCTCAACCTCCTCCTTGTTTCTTATATCACACTTTACAAATTCATACTTGGGAAGAGCTTCCGGTTTTCTCCAGTGTAAAAGCCTTAAATCATAGAATTTGCTTAATTTTGGCAACAAACATAATCCAAGATAACCCAATCCACCAGTAATAAGAATCTTCATTTAATATACAACCCTAACCGGCTCCTTTTTCTTCGCCGATTCCATAATGGTGAGTATTATTTTAGTTACTGCCACGCTCTCTTCCAGACTAATGAGTACTTTCTCCTGATGGTAAATCCTTTCAATAAAATTCCTTATGCTTTCGTAAGCAAGTCCTGTTGGCTTACCATGAATTCTCGGTTTACATATAACATCAGGATGAGAAGCCTCATCTTCCAAAAACCTCTCTAAGAGGGTATTATGAGAAAAATCCATGTTAAACATACCCTTCTCGCCTGTTATATTGAGCTTATAGTCATTAACATAGGGATTTGTATCTGGCAGAATCCAGCTGTTTTCCATAGTTGCTACAGTGCCATTAGAATATTCAAGTATTGTCTGATATAAATCCGGGACATTTATCCCTCTACTTTTTAAAATCCCTTCATAACTGACAGAATATACTCTTTCCACTTTTGCCCCTATAATCCAGTTCAGGACATCTACAGAATGGCTGCCGAGAAACCACAGAATAGAAGATTTTTCCGCCCAGGATAACATTTTTGTCGGAACATAGATAATGTCATTAAGACGAATATATGCCGAGACTATTTTCCCTATTTTACCTGCATCCACATCGTCCTTTATTTTACATACAGGAGGATTCCATCTGTTATGGAAGTCAACCATTATCTGAATATCTTTACCTTTTAAAACATTAAGTATCAAGTCAAGATCTTCGTAAGATGTTGCCAGAGGTTTTTCAGTAAGAATATGCTTATTCCTCTCTGCAGCTGCCACAATAGGTTTGGCATGAGCAAAATCAGGGGTAACAATACCTACAGCGTCACACTCTACATTATCAAGCATCTTTTCATAGTCAGTAAAATATTTTACATTATATTCCTGTGCAAGTGCTTTAGCTCTGTCTTCTGAAACATCACACACTGCAACAAATTTTGAAAGATGATGGCTTGAATAAATTTCTGCATGAGCTCTACCCCACGTTCCCGCACCGATTAACGCTATTTTCAATTTGTCCATATTTCTGCCTCCCCAAATAACCTAACTTTTATCCGGATAAATTATTGTCTTTAGCCCCTGTCCTGTTAAAGCCGTCTCAAATGCCTGTTTAATTTGACTGAGTGGGAATTTGTTTGTTATAAGCTGTTTTAAATTTATTTTTCCTGATGCCTGTAGATCCAATGCCATCTTACAGTGATATGTGTTAGACCCATGGGAACCTGTAATAACCAGTTCTTTGTAATGAATTAGATTTGTATTTAGATTTATGTTATCCTTACCTTTTGGCAGACCACCAAAAAAGTTTATCTTACCATGAAGAGAAGCCAGAAGAGGAGCAATCTTCTGTACTTCAGCGGATGGACAGGCGGTTATGATTAGATTTGCTCCTTTTCCATCTGTTTCTTCAAAAACTCTCTTCTCTAAATCCTCAGTTTGTGGATTTATTAATACATCAACTCCAAAGCTTTCAGCTTTTCTTAATCTTTCATCGGATATTTCCGCTACAATAATCCTGGAAGCGCCGGCAAGCTTTGTCATCATAATGTGCATAATTCCAACTGGGCCTGCTCCAAATATGAGGACAGTATCTCCTGGTTCTACAGGACATCTTTTAAACCCATTATACACACAAGCCATCGGCTCAGTAATAGCTGCTTCTTCGTATGAAAGAGCCTCTGGTATTTCCAAGATTGCTCCCTGTTCTACAGCCCGTTCAGGAATCTTTACATATTCAGCAAACCCGCCATCAAGAGGCAGTCCTATGGCTTCATAGTCATTACACAGATGATAAAAAC